>JACQVC010000214.1 GCA_016209995.1 Gemmatimonadota bacterium | reverse complement strand
GTCATCGGTCGAGAAGATCCCCTGGATGTCGGGATCGCCCCACGGCGACCGCGGCGGCGTCCACGTCTGGGCACCCGCCTCGGGAGCGGGCCCGAGCCACGCGAGCGCGGCCGCGACGGCCACTGCTCCCGCAAGCGCCAGCATGCGTGCCTTCATCTGCCACCTCCTCACGTGGGGCTCCGCCCCACACCCCGGCTCGGTCGCTCGCGGCGGCACTTCCCTCACAGCTCCCTCGCGGGCGCGCCGCTGCTAACGGTTCCTCGCGTCCCGCACGAGCGCGGGCACCGAGTACAGCGAGGTCCGCGCCGTGAAATACACCGTTCGGCCGTCGGGCCCGCCGAAGGCGAGATTCGCCGCCGCCTCGGGCAGCAGGATCCGGGCGACGAGTTCGCCGGCGGCCGAGAAGATCTGTGCGCCGTCGCCGGAGCTCGACCAGACGTGGCCCAGTTCGTCGCACCGGATGCCGTCGGGCGCACCCCGATCGAGCGTAGCGAACACGTCGCCGCCCGAAACCGATCCGTCGGCGCCGACGGCAAACGATCGAATGTGACGGGTCTGCATCCCGGAGTCGGCGACATACAGCGTCGCCTCGTCTGGCGAGAAGCACAGCCCGTTGGGGCGATCCATGTCGGTCACGACGGCGGTGAGTGTCGAGCCGTCGGGTCCGAGGCGGTAGACGTAGTTGCCGGGCGTTTCCTGCTTCCGGTCGCCGAGCCCGTAGGGCGGATCGGTGAACCACAGGCTGCCGTCGGATTTGACGACGACGTCATTGGGCGAGCTCAGGCGCCGGCCCATGTACGCGTCCACAACGGTGGTCACCGTGCCGTCCTCCGCCGTACGGGTAATCCGGCCGTCGTGCTGAGCCGTCACGAGCCGGTTCTGGAGATCGAGGGTATTGCCGTTGGCCATGCCGCTCGGCGCGCGAAAGGTCTGCACGCCACCCACCGGATCCCAGCGTTTCAGCTCGTTGGCCGGAATGTCGCTGAAGACGAGATACCCCTCCTCGCGATCGATCCAGACGGGCCCCTCGACGAACTGCAGGTCGCCCGCCAGCTTGGTGACCGCGCCGTCGGCGGGCAGCAACTGGCGGAACGCGGCTTCGTTGACGACCGTGAAGGCCTCGATATTGATCGGCGCCTCGGCCGGAGCGGGCGCCCCGGCCGGAGTGGGCGCCTCGGCCGTGCTGCATGCGCCGGCGAACACGGCCACCGCCACAACGCCCAGTCTGGGTCTCATGCCTGCCCTCCATTGCCGCGGCGGCGCCCCCGATTCGGGGTCGCGTTACTGCCCGAGAACCCGCGCGGCGCTCAGGATGTTCGGTAGCCCGTAGTTCCCCTCGTGGCACGCGAATTCGTAGATCGGCCCGTCGAACCGGCGGATGGGCATCTCGCCCGACCACGGTTTGGTCCAGGTCTGAGGATCCTCGACGGTGAACTCGTACCGAATCGTGTCGGCATCGAGCGGCGTAAACCGTTCGACCACGCGCAGCGCGGCGCTGGCGAAGATATCCTGCCGCGTCCGCGCCGGGGCACCGCGGAAATTCGTCTCGTTGGTGAAATTGGTGGTCTCGACCACCAGCGTCTCGCCGTCCCAGCGTCCCCGCGAGTCTCCCGCCAGCTGGCGGAGGCCCGCACCGAGATGCGGCCTGCCGTCCATCGGGATGATGCGCACGTCGTGCATCATCTCGTAGCGGATGACCACAGACCCGGGCGTCTGGAGAATCTGAAAATTCGCGTTGTAGGTCGGCGGGAGCATCGGCGGACCGACGTTCCCCCAGGAGATGCACCGTTCGGCGAGCGAGCGGTGCTCGGCGCTGTCGGCCGGCCCGCGGTGCCGGCTCGCCTCGACCCGCCTCGTTTCGCGGGCGGCGCCTTCCCGCGCGAGCGGCGGAATGCGGCCGTCGGGCGGATCGACGATGAGCGAGGTGCGCACGTGCGCCAGCTTCTGGTAATTTTCACCCTGCCAGATCGCGTCGTCGTAATGGATGTTGTCCCTGGACTGCCCGTGAAGCAGGTCGAGGTTGCGCTTGAGATACGCGGCCGCTTCCTCGTCGGTGAAGAACATCTTGGTGCCCAGCTCAACCGGCCGTTCGAGCGGCGTGTAGGAGTCGTTGGTCCAGTACCCCTGCAGGTCGGGGCGCCCGTCCGAGGTGCGCGGCACCGCCCGCGCAGGCGGCGCGCCGCTGGGGTCTTGTGCGGCAACCGGGACCGCTCCGAGCGACAGCGCGGCCGTCGCGATCGCCAAGGCGACCGTGGCGGCAGGAGCTCGACGGCTCATAAACCCTCCTGACGACCCTCTTTCGCGACGGGAGGCTCGAAAAACCCTACCGCCGACACCCGGCCAGCGTCAACTGACAACTGTCGACGCCGGATCGAGGGACCGCGGGCTGACTGCCGAACCGATAACTGATAACTGATGACTGAAAACTGTATTAGGATAGCCTCACCGTCATCATCGTCATCAAGATCATCATCATTAAGATCATCATCAAGGCAGGGACGATTATGAAGTTCCAGGTGCGGCGGACGCGGGGTGCACTGCTGCCGGCGCTGGTGATGCTGGCCTGGGCCCTCGTCTCGAGCACCCCGGGTCGCGCGATCGCGCAGGCGGGGACGGCCGAGTCGTCGGTGGCGCCATTCCTGTGGCAGCCATCGATGAACGTGTTTCGCCGGTTCTCGGTGGACCGGCCGAAGATGATTGAAGTCTTCGGCGGCGTCCTCGGCCTCAAGCCGCTCGAGACGTTCAACCTGGGGGGCGGCTCGCAGATGACGCGTTTCGGCGTGGGCACGTCGGAAGTCAAGCTCACCACCACCGTCCCCAGACGTCGGTACGAGTCGGGCAAGGTCAACGAAGTGATCGGCCTGCGACTGCTCACCTTCTTCTTCCCCGACGAAGCGGCTCTGACCGCGCGGTTCACCGGCAGCGGCTATCCGGCGCCCCGGTTTCAGAGTGTCGGCACCCGGCGCGTGGCCCTGGTCACCGATCCGGACGGGCAGTGGGTGGAGCTCGTCGTCGTGCCGGGCGCTCCGGCGGAGACGTTCGACCGAATCGAGGTCGGGATCACGGTAAGCGATCTGGCGAAGAGCCGTACGTTCTACCGGGAGTTCGTCGGCCTCCAGGAATTGCCGCCAGTCGAGGATCCCCTCCTCGGCACGACGAAATACCCGTTCCGCCACGGCACCACGACGGTCAATCTCTGGTCGTTCGGCACCGGGCTGCCGGTGGATACCGGCAGCGCCGGCATCCAGTACGTCGTCTGGAACGTGGACGGCGTGGACTCGCTCGCCAAGGCCCGCAACATCACCATCGATCAGCCGCTAGGCGGCGCGTTCGGCACGCTCCGCACGGTGTGGCTTGAAGATCCGGACGGCGTGACCAACTACTTCGCCGAGACCGCCCGGGCGCGCGAGGAAGGCCGGCCGGGATCGCTGGTCCGATAGATCACGCCCTGCCGATCGCCGGCGACGAGCAGCGCGCCGAATCCCGTCTCCGAAGGAGCCGTCGAGAATCCCGTTCGGCGGGTTTTCCCGGGCGCTCGAAGGCTAGGAGCGGCATACGTCAAGGAGCGCAGCCATGAGAGCAGTTGTCATCGCCGTGCTGATGCAGATCGGGCTGCTGACCGCCCCCGATCCGGCGCAGATGGAAACGGCGCCCGATCTGGGCTACCTGCCGGTTCCCCACGCGCTCAGCCTGCCGGCCGGCATCACGATGGGCGCCCCCACGAGCGTCGCCCTCAACTCGCGCGGGCACTTGATTGTCTTCAACCGCGGCGAGCATCCGCTGCTCGAGTTCGACCGCGACGGCAAGCTCGTCCGCGCGATGGGCGAGGGGCTCTACGTGCGGCCGCACGGCTTGCGGCTCGACGCAAGCGACAACATCTGGACGACCGACGTCAACGCCCACATCGTCATGAAGATGAGCCCGCAGGGCGACGTGCTGATGACGCTGGGCGTCCGCGGGCAGTCGGGCGAGTGGGACGAGGCGGCGGGCCAGCGGCTGCTCAATCAGCCCAATGACGTCGCCATCGCGCCGTCGGGTGACATCTTCGTGATGCAGGGACACGGCCGCGGCGAGTCGCGCATCCTGAAATTCGACCGCACCGGCAGGCTCCTCAAGTCCTGGGGAGGGAACGGCACCGGACCCGGCCAGTTCGACACGGGACACTCGATCGTGATCGACGCGCAGGGACTGGTGTACGCGGCCGACCGCCAGAACCGGCGCGTGCAGATCTTCGATCAGAACGGGACGTACCTGCGCGAGTGGAAGTTCCGCGGTCTCCCCTGCGGTGTCTACATCAGCCCTGGCGGCGAGATGTACCTGGTGACCGGGTTCTCGGGCCAGATCCTCAAGCTCGACGCCGGTGGCCGGGCGATTGCCGCAACCGGGCAGCCGGGCAAAGGGCTCGGCGAGTTCGGCGAGGCGCACTACCTGAGCTTCGGCCCGAACGGCGAGATCTACGTGGCCGACACGGTCAACCCCGCGCTGCACAAGTTCGTCCCGAAGTGACCCGCAAGCCGCATCCGAACCGCCATGCCCGACACCGGACGTCGTCAGCGCACCGCGCGGGCGCAGAGCGGCACCGCGCCGACGCGCACGCGTCCCCCCTCGACAAACGGCGCCATCGCGTCGAGCACGGCGGCTTTCAGCCGCGCGATCTCGCCGGGGCCAAGCGTCTCCATCGCGGCCCGGAGGGGGGCGGCCAGATCGGTCTGGACCCGCCAGTACTCGTCGAGCGACTCGTAGCTGAGCGTCATCGGGCGCGCTTCCACCTCGACCTCCGAGAAGCCGGCGGCGCCGAGCACGCGCGCCAGTTCCTCGGGCGGCGCGAGCCGGAACACGCCGGGCACGGTCGGGTCGGGCGGCGGCACCGGCACGAACTGCCCCACCACGCCGGCCAGCACGGTGAAGAACGGGTTCTTCGCCGGCTCGTCCCAGACGGCGAGCGCGAAGCGGCCGCCCGGCTTCAGCACGCGGCGCACCTCGGCGGCGGCGCGCACCGGGTCGGGACAGAACATCAGGCCGAAGCGGCAGGTCGCGGCGTCGAACATCCCGTCGGGAAACGCCAGCGCCCGCATGTCCATCTCGCGCACCTCGAGATTGTCCAGTCCGAGCCGCCGCGCCGTGCGGCGTGCGACCGCGACCATGTCGGGCGACAGGTCCGTGGCCGTCACGCCGCCGCCGGGGCGCACGCGGAGGGCGGCCGTCGAGGCCGGCTGCCCTGACCCGCTGGCCAGGTCCAGCACCTGCAACCCCGGCACCAGACCGGCCGCGCCGCACAGCCACGCCGTCAGATCGCGGCTCTGTCCCTCGAACCACTCGTACTGCCGCTCCCAGCCTTCGGCCGCGCGGCTCCACTGCAGCTTCTGTTGTGCGGTCAGTTCGTCCGAAGTTGGCATGATGGGAATATTAAGATAGTTTTCCGTCGCCAGTCGTCGGGCGCCAGTCATGTTTTCAGTTCTCGCCGGTCCGATTTCAGGTAGGCTTCTGGGACACACCATGCGAAAGACGCCTGCAGCCATCCTGAGTCTGGCCGTGGCTCTGCTGACGGGAGCGCCAGCGCGGGCCCAACAAGGCGCCCCTCCCGGCATCGACACGATTCTGGTAAACGGCCGGATCGTCACCGTGGACGCGCACGCGTCGGTGCACGAGGCCCTCGCCATTCGCGGGGATCGCATCGTCGCCTCCGGCTCGTCGGCCGACATCCGCCGTCTCGCCGGTGCCGGGTCGCGTGTCATCGATCTGCAGGGACGTACCGTCATCCCGGGCCTCATCGATTCGCACATGCACGCCATCCGTGCCGGCCTCAGCTTCGCCACCGAGGTGAACTGGGTGGGAGCGCGCTCGCTGGCCGAGGCCCTCGGCCGCATCCGCGACGCGGCGCGCAGGAAGAAGCCGGGTGCGTGGCTCATCGTCGCGGGCGGGTGGAACGCCGACCAGTTCGCCGAGAGGCGGCGGCCGACGCAGGCCGAACTCGAGGCCGCGGCGCCCGACAACCCGGTCTACGTCCAGTTGGGCTACGCCTGGGCCATGCTGACGCCGCCGGCGCACAGAGCCTTGAGCATTGCCACCGACGCCGACCTGCCTCCCGGCGGCCGCCTCGAGCGAGACCCGCGCGGCAATCTGACAGGCGGGGTGACCGGCGGCATCGTGGAACTCTTCGACCGTCTGCCCAGGCCGACCTTCGACGAGCAGGTGGCCGGCACCAAGCTCTTCTTCCGCGAACTCAACCGTCTCGGCCTCACCGGTGTCGGCGATCCGGGCGGCAACAACCTCGGCCCCGGCGACTATCAGGCGCTCTTCGACGTGTGGCGACGCGGCGACATGACGGTCCGCGTGACCTACAGCCTGGGCGGGCAGACCGATGGTTCGGAGTTCGAGGAATACCAGGCTCTGACAACGATGCTGCCGATGGGGTTCGGGGACGGCTTGCTGCGCTTCAACGGCCTGGGAGAGCGCATCACGGCCGCCATGAACAACAACGACTCGCCCACCGGCGCCGACAAGGCGAGGTTCTACGAGATCGCGCGCTGGGCGGCAGGCCGCGGGCTGACGCTCACCATGCATTGGGGACGAGACGCCTCGGTCGATCATCTGCTCGGCATCTTCGAGGCCGTCAACAAAGAGGTGCCGATTGCGCCGCTCCGCTGGTCGATCGCGCATCTCAACGACGCGTCGGTGCAGAGTCTCGAACGCATGAAGGTGCTGGGCGTCGGCTGGACCATGCAGGATGCGATGTACTTCGGCGGCGAGCAGTTCCAGCGGCAGGCGGGCGAAGCCGTGGCGCGGCGCGTGCCGCCGGTCGAGACGGCGCGCCAGATGGGTGTCGTCGTCGGCGCCGGCACCGACGCGCACCGCGTCGCCTCCTACAACCCCTTCACCGCGCTCCAGTGGCTGCTCGACGGCAAGACCGTCGGCGGCGTCCTCACGCGCGGCCCCGAGGAAACCCCCAGCCGACTCGACGCCCTGCGCTTCTACACGCTCGGCAGCGCCTGGTTCTCCCATGACGATGAGGAGCGCGGGTCGCTCGAGGTGGGCAAGCTGGCCGATCTGGCCGTGCTGTCGAGCGACTACATGACAGTGCCGGTGGATCAGGTTGGCGGCATCGAGTCGCTGCTGACCATGGTGGGCGGACGCATTGTCTACGCCGCCGGCCCGTTTGCCGATTACGAGCACTGAGGAGTCTGCTATGCGCCTCGTCGTCGCCGCCCTGTCCCTGCTGCTCCTGATCCCGTCGTCCGCCGCGGCGCAGCAGGCGCCCGGCGGCGAGGCGGTCTACAAGCAGCACTGCGCCTCGTGCCACGAGGCCGAGATGCCGCGCATGCCCAGCCGGGAGGCGCTTCGCGGCTTCTCGCCGGAGGCGATCGACACCGCGCTCGCCTCCTTCACCATGCGCCGGCAGGGCGCGGCGCTCGGCCCGGCCGAGCGGCGCGCCGTGGCCGAGTTCCTCTCGGGCCGTCCCGCAGGATCGTACCGGGCGCCGCTCGACGCCATCGCGCGCAGTGCGTTCTGCGGCGCGGGCGCTGGAGGCCGCAGGCCGCTCTCGGGTGCGGCGTGGAACGGCTGGGGGATCGACCAGCAGAACACGCGGTTCCAGCCGGCCGACGCGGCGGGGCTGGCGGCGAGCGACGTGCCGCGGCTGAGGCTCAAGTGGGCGTTCGGCCTGCCGGGCGTCTCCGCGTCCGGATCTCAGGTGACGATGCTGGGCAGCCGCATCTTCGTCGGCAGCCGCAATGGCATGGTGTACGCGCTGGACGCCCCGACCGGATGCGTCGCCTGGGCGTTTGAAGCCGATGCCGGCGTGCGGTCGACGCCGGTGGCGGGTCCGATCGCAAGCGGCGTCGACGGCACGCTGTACTTCGGCGACGCTCACGCGCAGGTCTACGCGCTTGAGATCGCGACCGGCATGCTCCGGTGGAAGGTCAAGGTCGAGGATCATCCCGACGGGATGATTACGGGCGGCCTGGCGATTCACGAGGGGCGCCTGTACGTGCCGGTGTCGTCGCTCGAAGAAGGCACGGCGGTCATTCCCAGTTACCAGTGCTGCACGTTCCGCGGGAGCGTCGTCTCGCTCGATGCGGCCACGGGACGGCAGATCTGGAAGACCCACACGATTGCGACTGCGGCGCAGCGCACTAGCACAAACCGGCTCGGCACACAGTTGTGGGGGCCTTCCGGCGCCGCGGTGTGGTCCAGGCCGACGCTCGATCCGGATCGCAACCGGTTGTACGTGACCACGGGGGACAGCTATTCGAACCCGCCGGCGCCCGAGAGCGACGCCGTCATGGCGCTGGCCATGGACACGGGACGCAGACTGTGGACGCGGCAGACGCTGCCGGGCGACGCCTGGAATGTTGGCTGCCTCGAAACCGAGGGCAGAGGCACCGCGAACTGTCCCGAGTCGGCAGGACCCGATTACGACTTCGGCAGCTCGCCCGTGCTGGCGACACTCCCGGGTGGGCAGCGGGTCCTCATGGCCGGCCAGAAGTCGGGAATGCTGTACGGGCTGAACCCGGACAACGGCGATCTCCTCTGGCAGCTGCAGGCCGGCGGCGGCGGCGTGCTCGGCGGCATCGAGTGGGGATTTGCCGTGGCCGGCGGCGTGGCGTACGTGTCGCTGTCTGGCGCATTCGAGCAGCCGTCGGGCCAGGCGGGCGGCATGGTGGCGGTCGGCGTGGCCGACGGCAAACCGCGCTGGACGGCGCCGCCGCCGGCCGACACGTGCCGCGGCCGCGCCGGCTGCAACACGGCGCAGCCAGCCGCGGTCTCCGCGATTCCGGGCGTCGTGTTCTCGGGCAGCCTCGACGGCCACCTGCGGGCGTACGAGTCGGAGACGGGCCGGGTCATCTGGGACCTCGACACGGCGCAGGCGTTCGACACCGTGAACGGCGTCGCGGCGCGCGGCGGGTCGCTCAACGGACCCGGCGCGACCGTCGCGGGCGGCCTGTTGTTTGTCAGCTCCGGCTACAGCTCGATCGGCTTCATGCCGGGGAACCTCCTGCTGGCCTTCTCGGTGGACGGCCGGTAGGTTCGCCGCGAGCCGACCCGATTGCGCAAAGAAAACGGAGCCGTAACATCGGTCATCCGATCGGCACGTTCCTCTACACGGTGTCGTGCCTGCACTGCATGACGGTGTC
>JACQVC010000210.1 GCA_016209995.1 Gemmatimonadota bacterium | reverse complement strand
CGACGGCTTCACCATCCGCCGCTTCGCCAGCTTCGGCATAGTGGCGTGGAGTACGAACGATCGGTTCACCCTCAGCAACCTCGTCATTCGTGACAACGGCGGGACCGGCATCCGGCTCCACAACGGCTACCTCTACCACGCGCAGGATTTCGCGCTCGTGCGGTATCCGATGACGGATGGCGAGCTGACGCCGTCGGGACCGGCGGAGCGGCTCGTGACGTTTCCGGAACAGATGGGGCACACGGCGAAGGGGCTGGCGATCAACCCGGCGACCTCACAGCTCTACGTGAACGTCGGGGCGCCGTCGAATGCGTGTCAGGCAAAGGATCGCACGGCCGGCTCCCCGGGCCAGCGCCCGTGCCCCTGGCTCGAGCTGCACGGGTCGGTCTGGCAGTTCGAAGACGACACGCCCGGTCTGGCGCTGACCGACGGGCGCAAGTACGCGACCGGCATGCGGCAGAACTACGCGATGACCTGGCACGACGGCGCGCTCTACCTGGTGCAGCACGGCCGCGACCAGATGAACACGCTGTTCCCGGAGAACTACGACGCCGCGCAGAACGCCGAGCTTCCGTCCGAGGAGTTCCTGCGCGTGACCGAGGGGGTCGACTTCGGGTGGCCGTACTGCTACCACGACTGGCAGAAAGGCATGCGCGTGCAGATGCCGGAGTACGGCGGCGACGGGGAAGCGGTCGGTGACTGCGACAGGTACCCGGCACCCGTCGCCGGCTTTCCGGGACACTGGGCGCCCGGAAGCGTCCACTTTTACCAGGGCGAGCAGTTTCCGGCGCGCTACCGCGGCGGGGCGTTCATCGCGTTCCAGGGATCTTGGAACCGTGCACCCGAGCCAGCCGGCGGCTACAAGGTGGTGTTCCAGCCGATGGCCGGGTCGCAGGCCTCCGGCAATTACGAGGTGTTCGCCGATGGTTTCGCCGGCGCCGAGATGTCGGCCATCCAGAGTCCGCAAGCCGCCGCCCATCGTCCCAACGGCGTGACCGAGGCGCCCGACGGGTCGCTCTATATCTCCGACCAGGTGGCCGGCACGATCTGGCGCGTGATGTACGAAGGGGAGAGCGGGGCCGACTAGCTAGTGGACCGTCTCCTCGAACGATCACGTGAGCCGAGCGCCGGCGTGCAGCGCGACGACAACATGGCGGACTTCCGGTTCCCGCCTGCCCTACGATAGCCCAGCGCCACCGGCCCACGACCCATCCTCCCCATGGGCCAATTGTTGGCAAACGGAGGCGAAACTCTCGCCCCTGCCAGAGACGTTGCACACGGCCCGGCTCTGGCGTGTCGGCCGTATTTGTTGGCCCCTCTTTGTGGGAACTGGCGGCGCCAGCGCCGATGATCTGTGTTAGCGTATCTCTGGCCCGCGGCACGAACTCAGGAGGAACAGCCCATGGCAGCCAAGTCGCGTTTGCTTTGTGCAGCAGCCGTGATGATCGTCGCAATTCCGGGGACCGTGTTCGCCCAGTGGATCTTCTACCCCACTCCCGGCGTGCCGCGCACGTCCGACGGCAACGCCGACATGTCGGCGCCAACGCCGCGAACTGCCGACGGGAAGCCGGACTTGAGCGGCATGTGGGGCTGGGTCACTCGCGTGCCCTGCGGCGCCCGTTGCACCGATTTGCAGATCTCACGGGAGTTCATGAACATCGCCGCCAGCCTGACGACGCCATTGCCCTACCAGGCTGGCGTGGCCGATCTGGTCAAACATCGAACGGCGGCGCAACACGAGGATCCCAATGCCCAGTGCATGCCCCGCGGTGCTCCGCGGATCTGGACTGACGACTATTACAAGCGGATCTTTCAAGTTGACGACCGCGTGATCATTCTGACCGAGCGCAACATGCAATACCGCCAGATCTTCACGGATGGACGGCCGCTTCCCGACGATCCGAACCCCACCTGGAACGGCTACTCCATAGCCGAATGGGACGGCGACACGTTGGTGGTGCAGACGATCGGCTTCCGCGACGATCTCTGGCTGGATGCGTTCGGCAACCCCCTGACGGAGGCGGGGAAGCTCACCGAGAAGATCCGCCGTCCGAATTACGGAACCCTGGAAGTTGAAATGACGATTGACGATCCGCGATCCTACACCGCGCCTTGGACGGTGACGATCAGCCAGCCGCTGGTGCTGGATAGCGAGCTTCTCGACTACTACTGCCTCGACAACGAGAGAAGCCTGATCCGCATGGTGAGGTGATCGCGTGACTCGACCGGGACGACAGATACTGACCGGACTGCTCGTGGCGCTGGGCGGCGTTGGCACCGCGTCGGCGCAGGCGGTCTGCGATCGGGCATGCCTGCGCACGCTGCTGGACCAATACCTCGCTGCCGTGGTCGAGCACGATCCCAAGGCTGCGCCCCTCGTCGTCGGCTTCCGGCAGACGGAGAATGCCATCAACGTCGCCCCGCGTGGCGGTGTCTGGAAGACGGTCACCGGCCTCGGCAAGATGCAGCGCCGGTATGTCGACGAGGTCAGCGGCCAGGCCGGTTATTACGGTCTCGTCGAAGAGGGCGACCACGTCGCCCTGGCGACCGTGCGGCTGCGCATCGAGAATCGAAAGCTTACCGAAGCCGAGTGGTATCTGGCCCGTGCCGACGATCCCGGGTTGAGCGGATCGCGGCAACCGGGTCGCCCGCCGGCCAATCTGCTCAATCCGGACTATCTGATCGCCAACCCTCCGCCGGACCGCGTGGTGCCTGACGCGCAACGCCTGTCACGCGCCGAGCTCGTGGCCATCGTCAACAGCTACTTCGACGCCATCACCTCACACGACGGCTCGGTGGCCCTGACGCATTCCGGGTGCGGCCGCGTTGAAAACGGGACGCCGGCGCCGGCCGGCCGCTTCCTTCCACCGCTCGCCCGTCCGACTGTGCCTGCGGCAGGAGCGCCTCCAGCGCCTCCAGCGAATGCTCCGGCGAATGACTGTGTGTCGGGCCTCGCAAACTTCAATCTGTCGATGGTGGTCGCACGGCGGATCCCTCTGGTCGATCAGGAAGCACAGATGGTGCTCGGCATGGCCGTCTTCATCCGGCGCCCCGGCTCGCCGACACCGCGCAACGTCTTCAGCGAGTGGTTCAACATCGAGGACGGCAGAATTCGGACGATCTACACCGCAATGTTCTATCCCGGGCCCGAACTGGCTGTGCCGAACTGGCCGCCGTATGAGGGAAACTGGCCGCTGCCGGCGTCGATTGTGCCGGCTCCCCCTGGGCCCGCGGGACGCTGAGGCGGCTCGAGTACACTCCGCGCTGCCGACGAGAGAGGAGCAGCGCCTCGCGGCGGATTTCATGGCCGTCCTCGTTGAAGACCATACGGTGCAGCTGCCCCGTTCCGCCGATGCGGCCGAACCGCAGGCCGCCGGCGAAGAGGTTGCCCCCGCCGTATAATCAGGCCCGCATTCTGACCGAGCTCGAGCGCGACCCGTGGCGAATCGAGCCTGGCCGCGGCGTGGCCTTGCCCGCAATGCCGGCTCGGCGCCTGGTCCGCGCCCGGACGCGATACGCAAGGAGGACGCCATGACGCGACGCCGGCTGCGGCTGGTCCACCTGGGGCTCGTCCTGACCCTGGCCCTCGCGGGAGCGCCTTCGACCTTCGGACAGACACAACGAGCCGCGAACCGGGAGTGGCGCTCCTACGCCGGAGATCCTGGCGGACTCCGGTACTCCGCCCTCGACCAGATCAACCGCGACAACGT
>JACQVC010000019.1 GCA_016209995.1 Gemmatimonadota bacterium | reverse complement strand
GTTTACGACCGTGCGGCGCGAAGGCATCGAGCTGGTCGGAGACTTCATCGCGACGGTCAATCCCGAGCTGCGCGTCGGGGTGTTGGAAGAGACGGTGACCGTCACCGAGGCGTCGCCCATCGTCGATGTCCAGCAGACGCTGCAGCAGCGCGTGTTCACGTCGGAGGTGATCGAGGCGATTCCGGTCGGACGGAGCCACATCAATCTGGTGGTGCTGGTTCCGGGGTTGACGGCGAGCCAGCCCGGCCGCGGCGCCCTGGCGGACGTCGGTGGCACGAACAACCTGCAGAACACGATGTTCGTGATTCATGGCTCCCGGCAGAGCGACACGCGCCTCCAGTTCGACGGCATCCGCATGGGCAACGTGTTGTCGGAGGGGCAGTTCTCCAACATGGTGCCGGATACGGGCAGCACCCAGGAGATCACCGTCGACTACGGCGCCGTGTCGGCCGAGCAACCGTTCGGCGGTCTGCGCATCAACATCGTCCCGCGTGACGGGGGCAATACGTTCCGAGGCACGATGTTCGCCACGCATGTGACCCGTGATTGGCAGCAGAACAACCTGGACGACGAGCTGCGGGCGCGGGGACTGCCGACGCCGAACTTCATGAAGGAAGCGTACGACTACAACGGATCGGTCGGTGGCCCGATTCAGCGGGACCGGCTATGGTTGTACTCGTCGGTACGCGTGCAGCGGAACCAGAACTTCATCGCCGGCCTCTACTACAACCGCAACGCCGGCGACCCGACCAAGTGGCTGCGCGACGAGGACACCAGCCGCCAGGCCTTCTTCGGCCTCGATCAGAACAGCGTGAACACGCGCGCGACGTGGCAGGCGGCTCCCAGGCACAAGGTGACGCTCTACTACGACGCGCAAACGCGGAAGTGGGACGACACGCGAGCCGGTGTGTCGCCCGAGTCGACGGTCGCCTATCGATTCCCCTGGCTGTATCTCGCGCAGGCGGGCTGGACGTCCCCCATGACGAACCGGCTGCTGTTCGAGGCACGAGTCTCGGAGCGGTGGGAGGCGTTCGGCAACCAGTTCCCACCCGAGGGCGACGTGTACCGCCTGCTCATTCCGGTGCAGGAGCAGTCGATCAACATGCAGTACCGGGGGAAGGGCGGCAACGGCGGCGTCAGCGGGCTGTTCGGCAAGACGCAGCAGGACATCAAGAGCGTGATGTTCAACGTGTCGTACGTGACCGGCGCGCACGCCTTCAAGGGCGGCTTCACCGACACCTGGGCTCGGACCGACAGCACGTCGCAGAGCAACGACTCCAGCATGCAGTACCGCTTCAATAACGGCATCCCGAATCAGCTCACGATGTACGGACGGCCGACGCGCGGCGCCTCGCTGGTCAAGGGCGAGATCGGCGCGTTCGCGCAGGACCGCTGGACGGTCGATCGCTGGACGATCAACCTCGGCGTCCGCTACGACCAGTTCATCGGCGGATATCCGGAGCAGTACCTGGGACCCGTGCCGTTCATCCCCGCCATGAACTACACCTTCCCAGCCGTCACGACGGTCAATTTCAAGGACGTCACGCCGCGGATGGGCGTGGCCTACGACCTGTTCGGCACCGGCAAGACCGCGCTCAAGGCCAGTTTGGGCAAGTACGTGCTCGCGACCTTCACGGTCGGCAACCCGGCGGGCGTGAACACCGTGGTCACGCGGAACTGGACCGACGCCAACCGCGATTACGTCCCGGACTGCAATCTGTTGATCCTGACGGCGAACGGGGAGTGCAGCACCGTGTCGAACCTGGCCTTCGGGCAGTTGAGCTCGGTGGCGCAGTTCGACCCGGAGACCCGAGAGGGATGGGGCACGCGCCAGAGTCAGTGGGAGTTCTCGACCGCCATTCAGCACCAGCTGGCGTCCCGGCTCGGGATCGAGGTGGGATACTTCCGACGCACCTACGGCAACTTCCGGGCCAACCAGATCGTCGGCGGCGAGATTACGTCCGCGGACTTCGATTCGTACTGCGTCACGGCCCCCCAGGATTCGCGACTGCCGGGGGGCGGCGGTTTTCAGATCTGCGACCTTTGGGATCTGAAGCCGGCGAAGGTCGGCCTCGGCGGCACGACCTATCAGACGCTGACGAAGAAGCTTCCCGGATCGCCCGAGCAGATCGAGACCTGGAACGGCGTAGATGTCACCGTCAACGCGCGGCTCCAGAACGGCCTGGTGCTGCAAGGCGGCGTCAGCACGAGCCGGCCGACGACGGACAACTGCGACGTGATCGTGGCGCTGAACCAGAACCCGAGCCAGCGCAATTGCCGCGTGCAAACGCCGTTCGACACGAACGTCAAGGTGCTGGGGCTGTATCCGATTCCCAGGGTCGACGTGCAGGTGGCCGCCACCTTCCAGAGCAACCGCGGGCCGCAGCTTGCGGCGAACCGAGTGGTTCCCAACGCCGAGATCGCGCCGTCGCTCGGGCGGAACCTGTCGGCCGGGGCGCAGAACGCGACCATCAACCTGCTCAATCCCGGCGACATGTACGGCGATCGCGTCAACCAGTTCGACCTGCGGTTGTCGCGGACCTTCCGCTTTGGCGCGCGCCGGGCGGCCGTCAATCTCGACGTCTACAACGCGCTGAATCAGAATCCGGTGATGCAGGAACAGAGCGCGTATGCCATCTGGCGGAGGCCGCTTCGCATCATGGACGCGCGGATGTTCAAGGTCAGCGGACAGATTGATTTCTGACGATCGTAGTGAGTCAGTAGACAGTAGTCAGTGGGGGCTCGCCTGCGGGGAGGGCCTCGGCCCCGTGTCTGAGAGCCGTGAAGGCGGCGGCCGACAGCTATGAGCCTTCGACCCAAGGCCCGACCCGCGCGGGGCGGTGTCCGCCAGCGGCTGAAGACCGTGGCCGTAGCCCTTCTGACCGGCTTCCTCGTGCCGCGCGCGGCGATCGGGCAGGCCGCCGAATGCGCCGGCCCCGACTGCCCCCACCCCAACGCAGCTGCCACATTGGGGGGCCCGGGCCTCGCGCGGCCGCCGCAGAGCGTCAGCATCGAACAAATCTGGGTCGCGGCAGGCGAGCTTCACGCGCTGAAGCTCGAGTTCGTGGCGGCGCTCCGGCGCTTCACGCAAGCCCAGGCCGGCACCTTCGGTGACGAGGCGGCAGGGCTGCGGACGAGCCTCGACGCGATGCGGCGCGCGCTCGGCCGCTGGGACGGCGCGATCGCCGAGCTCGAGGCGGCGCTCGCGAGCGTGCCGCGTACCGCCGAGATCCACGTCGCGCTGGGCACGATCTACCTGGATCGCCATCGGCCCAGGGATGCCCTTCGCGAGCTTGGCGCGGCCGAGCGGCGCGACGCCACGGGCCTAGACGTGTACACGCTGCAGGCGCTCGCCCACGGGCTCCTCGGCGACGACGCGGCAGGCATCCAGGCCCTGGAGAAGGCGAGTGCGCTCGATCCGGACAACCCCGTCCACGCCTATCATCTCGCGCAGCACTACATCGCGCTGGACCGCAGGCCACAGGCCGCGGACGCGCTGCGCCGGTTCCTCGACCGCCTATCGCCACGGCCGGGATCTTGCGGCGGACAGAAGCCCGAAACTTGCAGCCCGAAGCCCGGAGCCCGGAGCCAGTCAGGCGCAGCCTCGATCGCGCCGTTCGAGCGCGTCGATCTGCTGCGACAGGCGGCCGGCGTCGCGCCCATCTTTCCCCTCGCGCGGTACGCTGACGGCTACGCCGCCCTGTGGGAGGGGAACTTTCCATCGGCCGTCTCGCGGTTGGGCCGGGCCATCGATCGCGACCCGATCAACACGGGGAATGCGGCCGTCCGCCAGCGTCGCGCGGAGGCCGGCGCCGCGCTGCGCGCCGGACAGATCGGCCTCGCGTTGGATCGGCTCCAGGCGCTGGTCGACAGCGCTCCGAACGACTCCGAGGCCCGCCGTCTCCTGGGGCTTGCCTGCTTCATCGACGACCAGTACGAGCGCAGCCTCGAGCACCTGCAGGCGGCGATCCGGCTCAGCCCAGACGACGAACGTGCGCGTCTGCTGCTCGCGGACGTCCTCGTCGCGGCGGGGCGATCCGCGGAAGCTGAACGGGCGTTGACGGAGACGATTCGGATCATTCCACAGTCGGGCCAGGCGCACCACCGACTCGGCCAGCTCTATCAGGCTCAGGCGATCCTTCCCCAGGCCGTGCAGGCGTTCGAGCGGAGCGCGGCCTTCACCCCGATCGTCGGCAGAGACCACCTGTACCAAACGATTGGCGGGCTGGCTGTCAGCCGCGCGGACTTCGACGGCGCCGTTGCGGCGTACGCAAAGCGGATTGAGGTCAATCCCAACAGCGCCGCGGCCCACCGCCAGCTCGGCGAGATCTACTTCCTGCAGGGGCGTGACGAGGCGGCGCTCGCCGAGTTCTCCGCGGCGGCGTGGCTCGATCCGCAGGACGCGGCCGCGCACGCGGGTCGGGGACAGGTGCTGTTGCGCACCGATCGGCATGCCGACGCCGTGGAGGCGTTTCGGCGCGCGGTGGCGCTTGGCGGCGGCAACGCCGAGGTGCGGTCTGCCCTCGGGGCGGCGCTCATCCGGCTCGGCGATCGCGATCAGGGCCGGCGCGAGATCGAGATCTCGGGACGCCTGCACGCGGAGACGATCGCGGAGGGGCGACGTCAGTTCGAATCGAATGCCCTCCGCCGGCAGGCCGCGCAGAGCCTGGCCGCCGGACGCGACCAGGAGGCGATCGGCCTGTTCGAGAAGGCCGTGGCGTTGGCCCCGGAGGACTCCCGGTCCTATCGCGATCTCGGCGTGGCGTTGCTGCAGGCAGCGCGACCTCGCGAGGCGGTCGCGATCCTCGAGAAAGCCCAGGCGATGGAGGTGACGGCCGAAGGCTATCGGCACCTCGCCGATGCCTACAGGGCGCTGCAGGACGAAGAGGGGAGTCAGCGACAGCAGGCGCTCTACGAACGGATGGTCCGGGACGCGAAGCTAGCCCCAAAATGAGCGTGTTCGCCGCTCCGCGGATGACGTGGACCGGACTCAACTCGCGGCCGAGACCTCACCCTTCGGCTCGCCGGCCGCTTGCGGGTCAGGCTCGATTGTCGTCCGTCGGCTCCTCCTCACGCGCTGGATACTCGGTGAAGTTCCTCCGGGCCTCCGTATCCCGGCCGCCGCTTCCGCCTCGTCGAAGCTGTTCGCGAACTTTGCGGCAGGCGGGCGCTGCGCAGGTTCGGCAGCCGCCGTGAGCAGCATCGCGATATTGATAGTCGCGACCAACGCCAGTGGCCTCATCGGACTCGTTCCTCGGCACTGGAGCCGGCGTCGAGGACTTTCTCGCAGCCACCCTGCGCGCTCCCCGGTTCGTCAACGCCTTTGGCGTAGGCGCTGAATACGACGCGGCTGGCATTCATCCGGTTAGGACTCGTCTTGGCCCCGAAGCCGCAAACCGTAATCCGTTCGCCGATTTTCAGCGTGTCGCGCGTCCATCCACGGGCCTGGAGCACGTTGGGCGGTCCCATTTCCGCGCCCCACGTCGTCACCTCGCCGCTAGTCTCATCCCGCACGTTGAAGTAAAACCACACGTGGGGATTTGTCCACTCCACTCTTATGACGATTCCCGCAAGATCGAGCGGCCGGTTCCTGTCAAACTCCGCGGCGAAGGAGTGATGACCTGCGGCCGGTCCGGGCGCCAGGAGCATTCCCAACGTCAGGATCGAACCTGCTATGATGTAAGCTTTCACGGCTATTTCCTCCTCTACGACCTATCTTGGTCCCAGGCTCATCGGCCGGTCGCGAAACGTGTGTGCAGTTGTAATTGACGCCAACGGCGCAGGTCAAGTCCTATTCTTCCTGTAAGATCCCGAAGGCGTTGGTAGCCTCCACTCGATGCGGCGCCTCCGCCTCCCGCGAACGTGCCGCCGTTCCCCGAGGAGACACCGGGCCCGGTGCGACCGGGGCGCCGACGGCCAGCGCGCCGATCCGATCGGCCGCGACGAGGTAGCGCTCCATCAACGCCGGCGACACGCCCAGATGATCGGCGATGGTGTCGAACCCGTACGCGGCATCGTCGGGCGGCAGCAGCGATGCCACATCCACGTCGAGCGCGAGCAGGTCGCGAATGGCGTTGCGGTACTCGGTGCGGTTGAGGCGGCGCCGCAGCGGATGCCCGGAGTTCGGCCGGGCGGCGGCGGCGCGGTCGAGGTGGGTCTCCAGCCAGCTCGCCAGCGCGTCGTAGCTCGCCTCGTCGGGCCGCGGCAGGCCCGGCGGCGGCATCGTGCGGGTCCGCATCACCTCGCTTGTACGACAGAAGCAGGTGTGGAATCAATCCCCAGATCAGGGGACATGGCGGCGTCCTGAACCTTTGCGTGCCGCGCGTCCTCCCTCCGAGTAGTGTGTGGAGCGATCAGTACCCTGATCGGGCGACGCATTGCCAGTTTTCTCCGGTATTTCGCGAAAACTGCGAGTCGTCGTGATATGTGAACACGCGCCCGCCGCGGAGCGCCACGGACAGGATCTCGAGCGTCTCTTGTCGTCATTCGCCGTCAACTCCGACGAGCGATCGAAGGCGACGCTGCAGGCGGCGCGGCAGCGGCTCACGCGGAGCGACTCGGTGCGCGAGAAGGCCAGGCACGAGCAGAAGGAAATTCGCGAGCACGTCCGCGAAGACTACGGCATCACGGTACCCGAGCCGAAGGACTGATGTCGGGCCGCCTGAAGGCGGCCCCTACTTTTCTCGAGCCGGAATCGCGGGTTGCGCTGGCCGTCCGACCTGCCCCGCCTCCGCCGCCGGCGTGGTCATCGGCACATGATGAATGCGCGATTTGAAGCGCCACCCTCGCGGCGTCCGCACGTACGTGTCCTCGTAGTACCCCTCGTGGCGAATCTTGTAGGGATCGCCGTTGAGGCCGATCATCAGCATGTCCACCGTGCCCGTGGCGCCCTCGGGCGAGGCGGTGATGATGTGATTCACGTACATGTGCTTCACGCCCTGCTTGATCCAGCCGACGTTCTTGCAGCCGCGCGATCCGCCGCCTGACGCTTCCGCGAGCCGCTCGCGACCCTGAAACCGGTTGCCGATCTTCCCACCCTGCTCCGGCGCGAAGTAGCCGTCCGCCGTGAACAGATCGGCGTAGTCGTAGCCGTTGTTAGAGCAGGTGTCGATCGCCCGCGCGTATTTGGAGACAAGCTGCTGGATCTCGATGTAGTCGAGCGCGGTGAGCGCCTGAGGCGTTTGCGAGTGAACCGGCCCCGATGACAGAGCGAGCGCGAGCGCCATCGTCGTCATGTGTGTTTGCATTTCGCGCTCTCTCCTTGCGTGTCTCGCTCAGTGATCAGAAATCAAGCTGTCGGCTGACCTTGGCCAGACGCGCGTCCATGATCCGCTGCGGTGTCCGCCAGACAGTGTAGGCCGGGTTCTCCTGCATCACCGGATTGGCCTTCATCGCGAGTCGATGGTGACTTCCTGCGTGGCGCTGGTATCGGGCACGAAGTTCGAGAATTCACTCTGCGACGCTGCGGGTCCACGATGGGCGATTCGCCGGTGACCGTAATCGTCTCCTGGAGGGAGCACCTGCCTCGCAGGGGCGACGCAGGCGTCTACCGAACATCGGCGGCGACGTACGCTCGGGATTGGAAACGCCACACTCCTTCCGGTGTCTTCACATACACGTCCTCGTAGTGGCCGCCGTTGTTTTTCAGGAAAGCGCGTCCCGTCACGCCTTCCGTGGACAACCCCAGCGCCACACCGGACGTCCTGAAACGCTTCACCCCGTCGGCCCCGGCAACATAGACATCCTCGAACTGACCAAGGTCGGTACCCGCCAGACGACGAATCGCTTTCACGTCCTGCACCGTGAGATTCGCGGCGAGATCCTGAGCGGTCATCACCGTTCGCGACTTGAACCGCCACCCCTTCGCGGTCTTCACGTACTCGTCGTCGTACTGACCGACCTTGACGCCGAGATCGGCGCGGCCGATCGGTCCTGTTGACGTGATTTCGATGGAAACCGTTGGCACCGGCCGCGGCGCGGCGGGCGCCGCGCCGGCAGTGGCCGACGGCGGCGCCGGGTTCGTGCAGTGACGCTCGCTGCGCACCAGCGCCATCAAACGTTCCCTGCCCACGACTTCACCGCGAATGTTGCTCGCGAAGTAGCCGGTCTCGGGCGCGAACAGATCTGCGTATTCCTCGGCCGCGCACGAGCCGAGCGCCCGCGCGTAGCGCGCCGTCAAATCCTGAATCTCGGCGCGATCCTGTGGCGACAGGCTGCCCTGCGCACCGGTTGAGACTCCCGTGACCAGGACAGCAAGCAGGGACGCCAGCGCTGCGCTGCGTGTTCGCATCGGTTCTCCTCGATTACTGCTGACGACGCCCGGCGCCGCGACGGCCACCCGCCGCCGGAAATTGCACGTCCACACGCGATCGGCGCAGGCGCCATCGGCGAGATCCGGGGTCGCGTCCGCGATCGCGCGGCGTCGTTCGTCAGAATACGGCCGGGGCCGTTCGCAGAACGGGCTTGCCGTACACCTCGATGCGTCCGACATTGACGAATCCGCCCCACCCATGACCTGTGCCCGGCATCAGGTCGGCGAAGCCCACCTCGTCCACCCGGCTCAGATCGGGCTTGTCCACCCACGTCCCGCGCGTGACGACGCGCGTGATGTCGAGCCGCAGCCAGCGTACGGTGCCGAATGACAGCTCGCTCTCGAGGAAGTCGGTGGACGGACCCGCGCCCGCACCGGGGCGGTCGGCGCCGGTCGTGTGATCGCCGACGAGGAATGTGCCGTCGGCCAGCTTGACGACGGGTCGGACGACGTGGAAGCCCGAAACGCGGGTGACCCACCGAAGTCTCGCCAGTCCCGTGAGGTCGACGTAGCTCCGCGTGTGCCGCAGCGTGACCGCCACCGGCCCGCACACCCCAGTCCACAGGTTTGGCGGATCGGAAGGCTCGCCGTGCACCACCTTCTCGGGAGGAGGATTCTGGTTGTAGCCGGCCAGGATCACACATGACGTGCCGATCCAGTCGCGGGGAATCGAACCGGGCGGAGGGGTCTTCCGGTACTCCGGAATGCGCGGCGCGTTCGGGTCGTAGATCTTCAGCTCGAGATCCGAGTGGGTGACGGCCTTCGGCGTCACGGGGAAGCTGGGATCGAAGTCCGAGCCTGCGTCGAACGCGCCCGGTTGCCGCCACTCCTCGCGGAAGATTAGCGGGAGCCGCGGCGTGGGCGCAGCAAACCGTGGGCCTGGCGGCTGGCCGGTGTCTCCTTGGCGTGCGGGCTGCTGTGTGGCAACGACACACACGATGCCCGACACGAGCGCAAAGGTCGGGAAGAGCCGTTGGAACAAGCGCATATCAGGCCTCCTTCATACCGGGTTCGCCTCACGGGAACCGGCTAGCAGGCCGTGGTGAAACTCGACACGGCCTGCTAGTGTTATGTCCAACAAATAACTGGACAACCCGACAGGGTCGGCGTTATGCTGC
>JACQVC010000018.1 GCA_016209995.1 Gemmatimonadota bacterium | reverse complement strand
TCCTTGATCAGCCCCATGGCCACGCCCGCGCAGGCCGCCCGAATCGGAACGCCCGCGTCCATGAGCGCGAGGGACGCTCCGCAGACCGAAGCCATCGAGGATGAACCGTTCGACTCGAGAATGTCGGAGACCACGCGGATCGTGTACGGGAACTGGTCGTACGGAGGCAGCAGCGGCTGGATCGCCCGCTCGGCCAGCGCTCCGTGCCCGTACTCCCGCCGCGACGTCCCGCGGATCGGTCGGACCTCGCCCACGGAGAAGGGGGGAAAATTGTAGTGCAGCATGAAGGACTTGGACGTCTCTTCCAGGACGTCCACCGTGTCGATGCGCTGCTCATCGGACGCCGTGCCGAGCGTCACGACCGCCAAAGCCTGCGTCTGCCCGCGCGTGAAGAGCGAAGAGCCGTGAGGCCGCGGCAGCACGCCCACTTCACAGGTGATCGGCCGCACGTCGTCCAATCCGCGGCCATCGGCGCGCTCGCCCTGCTCCAGGACCTGCCGCCGCATGGTCTCGCGCTCGATGTCCCGGACCACGTCTTCGACGGCGGGCCCCTCTTCGGGATACTCCGCACCCAGGCTCGTGACGACATCCTCGCGGACGGCAGCCAGTGCCTGGTTGCGCTCGGACTTGTCCTTGAGGTTCAGCGCCTCTTCCACTCGCTCGTAGACCAGGGACTCGACGCGCTGCCGTAGCTCCGCGTCGACGGTCGTGGGGCTCCACTCCATTTCGGGGACCGATACCTCAGGCAGCAGCTCCTTCTGGAAGGCGATGAGCTCGCGCACACCATTGTGGGCGAGCGCCAGCCCCTCCAGGATGCTCTCCTCGGGAACCTCGAGCGCGCCGCCCTCGACCATCACCAACGCTCCCTCCGTGCCCGCCACGACGATATCTACATCACTGAACTCGAGCTGCTGGAACGTGGGGTTCAGCACCCAGCCGCCCTCGACTCGCCCGAGCCGCACCGCGGCGAGCGGCACGCGAAACGGAATCTGCGACATGTTCAGCGCCACCGAGGTCCCCAGCACACCCAGCACGTCCGCATCGTTCTGCTGGTCCGCGGAGAGCACGTTGCAGAACACCTGCACCTCGTTCATGAAGCCGTCAGGAAACAGGGGCCGGATCGGTCGATCGATCAAGCGAGCGGCCAACACTTCCTTCTCTGAAGGGCGGCCCTCCCGTTTGATGAATCCGCCCGGAATCTTCCCCGCCGCGTAGGTTTTCTCGCGGTATTCCACGGTGAGCGGAAAGAAAGGCAGGTTCGTGGGGCGCGGCGCCCCTGTGGCCGTGCACAGCACAGCGGTATCCCCGAACTGAACCAGGCACGCTCCGTGTGCCTGCCGGGCCATCCGACCCGTTTCGATCTTCAGTGCACGTCCCGCAAACTGGCACTCGATTCTGTGCATCGTGACTCCGGTCAGGTCGCAGCCGACTGCTCGTGGCAGCCGCGCTGGAGCCCCCATGAGGTGAGAGGAACCCCAACGGCACAAACGAAAGTGACGGCAACCTGGTCGGTCGCCGCCACCACGATCAGTGCCTCAGCCCGAGCTCCTCGATCAACGTCCGGTACTTGTCCAGGTCCGTCCGCTTGAGATACTCGAGCAATCGGCGTCTCTTCCCTACCATCTTGAGGAGGCCACGCCGACTGTGGTGGTCTTTCGGGTGGTCGCGAAAGTGATCGGTCAGGTAGTTGATGCGAGCGGTAAGCAGCGCCACCTGAACCGGCGCGCTGCCCTTGTCGCTATCATGGAGCCGGTACTTCGCGATGATTTCCTGCTTGTCGTATCCCATCCTGAGTGAGCCTCCGCAAGAGTCCACGCTGCAAGGGAAGCCGAATTCCAAGCGGAGGAACTTAGCCTTGGCGCGCCCAGGTTTCAACCCTGACCGAAAATCCACCGAAGCATCGTGCCAAGTAGACCTGCACGTCGGCGGAAGACCGCAGTGTAAGAAGGGGGAGAGGGAGATCCCCCCTCTCTCCTTTCTTACACACGAGAAGTCAGGCCTGCGCCTCCCTGGCGAGCTCCACATCTTCCCTCATCTGCTGGATCAGCTCCACGACCGTGGCGAAGGGGCGTACTTCGCGAAGCCGCTCGATGAAGTCGACCCGCACGTCCTCCCCATAGATGTCGCCGGCGAAATCGATCAGGTGCAGCTCGACGGTGGGGGCGGAGCCGGCGAACGTCGGGCGCGGGCCCAGGTGTAGGGCGCCGGCGAACGTGCCGCAGCGCAGGACTCCGCGCACCGCGTAGATCCCGGAGCTGGGAATCAGCTTGTCGGGGTCGGCTACGTGGATGTTCGCGGTCGGAAACCCGAGCTTGCGGCCGCGCCCGTCCCCGCGGACGATGGGTCCACGAATGGAGTACGGTCGACCCAGGGCGTGAGCGGCTGCGCGCACGGCGCCCTGCGCGAGGGCGCGGCGTATGCCCGACGAAGAGACTGCGTGCCCCCCCTCCTCGACCGGCGCAACGACATCCACGTCGAAGCCGAGCGCCGCGCCGAGCTCGGTGAGCGTGTCCACATCACCCGCGCGCCCCTGGCCGAACCCGTGGTCGTATCCAATGACCAGCTCTCGCACCCCTAATCTGCGCACCAGGATCTCCTCGACGAAGCGTTGTGGGGAGTAGCGCGCCAACACCGGGGTAAAGGAGAGGAACACGGCGTAATCGAGGCCGCTCTCGGCCAGAATCTCCTTCTTCTCCGTCGGCGTGGTCAACAGTCTGGGGGCAGACTCCGGCCGCACGATACGGAGTGGGTGAGGGTGGAACGTCAGCAGGACGCCGCGCCGGCCCGATGCCGTAGCGCGCCCGCGGATCTCCTGAAGCACCGCCCAGTGGCCGCGGTGCACTCCATCGAACGTGCCCACCGTGACGACAGTCCCGCGCTCATCGCGCGGCAGCCCGCCAGGCAGCGTCGGATCTATGGCGAATTCAGTCATGCGCGAACACCTTGGCGGGGCGGAGTACGCCGTCCTGCACAAGTGCGATGGCCACGAGCCTTTCGCCCTGGAACACCGCGACCGGCCCGGCTGCGAGCGCGACCGATTCAGGGGCCGCTACCGTCTCCCCGTGCGCCAGTCTCGTGGCCGTCGCGGAGTCCACGTCCGACCGTGGCCACCCCGCGAGCGCTCGTGCCGGAGACAGCCACGCCCCGGCCACGCACTCCGCAGCGTGCAGATCCGCCACCGCCGACTCGACGTGAAACGGGCCAATCGAGGTTCGGCGCAGCCGAATCAGGTGACCCCCGACCCCGAGCGTCTCGCCCAGGTCGCGCGCGAGCGCGCGCACGTACGTGCCGCTCGAGCAGCTCACCGCGAACGTGACCTCGGGCAGCCGAATGTCGAGCATGCTGACGTCCTGGATCTCGACGGGAACCGGCTCCGGCGCCAGCGGCCGACCCGCTCGGGCGTGTTCGTAGAGGCGCCGCCCGCCCGCCTTCTTCGCCGAGTACCGTGGGGGTACCTGCAAAGAGGGTCCCAGAAATCCGCGCAGCGCATCGCTGATTCGCCCGTCGTCGAGAGACCGCCACGCCTCGCTCGCGCGCACCACGCTGCCGTCCAGATCGTCCGTGTCGGTCTGCACGCCCAGGAGCACGGTCGCGACATAGCGTTTGTCGAGGGCGCTAAAATACTCGGCGAGCCGTGTCGCGGGTCCCACGCACAGCAGCAGCAGTCCGGAGGCGAACGGGTCCAGCGTGCCCGTATGCCCGATGCGTCGGACACCGAGCGAGCGCCGAGCGCGTTCGACAATGTCGTGCGAGGTGGGGCCAGACGGCTTGTCTACGGGAAGGATGCCGAAGCGAAGAGCCGCCGTGGTCACGGAAGATCGCTGTCTCCCGCGTCGTCGCTGGCGTGCCCGCGCTCGAGGTCCGAGAGGATCTCCTCGATCCTGCGAGCGTGTTCCATGGAGCGGTCCAGCCTGAATTGCAGCTCCGGAATCCGGCGGACGCGTAACACCTTTCCCAGCTCCCTGCGAATGAAGGGACTCGCCGACTGCAGGCCTTCCAACGCCTGTGTCCTTACCTCGTCATCCCCGGCGATGCGTACGTACACCCTGGCGGACCAAAGATCGTTGCTCACCTCGACGTCGGTCACGGTAGGCGTCACGCCCAGGCGAGGATCTTTGACCTCGCGCCGGAGCACTTCGGAGATCTCACGCTTGAGCTGTTCGCTCAGACGGGCTGCGCGCTTCCACGACACGGGCTGGTCACCCTCAAGCAGGCCAGCAGGTCCGTGGGCTCAACGACGGCTCCGCCCCCGGCCCAGTCGGCGCCTCGCAGTCGTCAGTAGAACGTGCTGGTGGTATTCACCACGATCGCCCGGCCATCGTTGCTCACGAAGCGGTCGATCTGGGCGAGCACCGCATCGGCATGGCGGCGATCCGTTGTCACCAGGGACACCGTGACCTCGGACAACCCCCACATCTCGTGATGGCGGGTCTCGGCGACGGAAACCTTGAAGCGGTGGTGAAGCCGATCCTTCAAGGACTTCACGACCATCCGCTTATCCTTCAGGGACGCGCATCCGGGGAGCGACAGCTCCCATGACATCACCGCCACGACCACCGTGACGCGACTCCAAGCGAAAGAGCCGGGGCCCTACGACTTCCCCTCCGCGGCGCCCGCGAGTGTGCGCGCGACTTCCTCCACCACGTAACACTCGATCACATCGCCCACTTTCACGTCATTGAAGTTCGCGATGCCGATCCCGCACTCGAACCCCTCCCGCACCTCGCGAACATCGTCCTTGAAGCGCTTGAGTGACGCGAACTGGCCATCGTAGACGACGATGCCTCCGCGAATGATGCGCGCTTGACCACGCCGGTCCACGACCCCTTCCGTCACGTAGCAGCCGGCCACCGTGCCGACCTTCTGAATCCTGAAGAGCTGCCTGACCTGAGCGCTGCCCAGGATCTTCTCCCGCCGCTCGGGCGCGAGCATTCCTTCCAGCGCGGCCTTCACCTCATCGACGGCTTCGTAGATGATGTCGTACAACCGGATGTCGACTCCATCGCGCTCGGCCAGCAGGCGCGCGTTCGCGTCCGGTCGCACGCGGAAGCCGATGATGATCGCCCCGGCGGCCGCCGCGAGCAGCACGTCCGATTCGTTGATCGCGCCCACGCCACGGTGAATGAACTCGACCTGAACCTCCCGTGTGTCGAGCTGCTCGAGCGCGTCCGCCAGCGCTTGCATGGATCCGTCTACGTCCGCCTTGACGATCAGCTTGAGCTGCGTGCTCTCGCCTTCGGCCAGCATCTCGGACAGATCCGCGAGCCGGACGCCCCGACTCCGGATGCGCAGCTGCTTCTCTCGCTCGAGGCGCTGGCGCCGCCGCGCGATCTCGGCAGCTCGCTCCGCGCCCATGACCTGGAACGAATCGCCCGCCTGGGGAACACCCGCCGATCCGAGCACCTGGACCGGGATCCCAGGGCCGGCGTCCTGGACTGCGTGACCGCGTTCGTCGAGCAACGCGCGCACGCGACCACCGTAGAGTCCGCACACGAAGTCGTCGCCAACGCGCAAGGTCCCTTCCTGCACCAGGATGGTGACCACAGGCCCCTTTCCGACGTCGAGCTGCGCCTCGATTACGGCGCCCTTCGCCTCGGGATTGGGATTCGCCTTCAGCTCGAGCATCTCGGCCTGGAGCAACACCTTCTCGAGCAAGTCGTCCACCCCCAGCCCCTTCTTCGCGCTCACCTCAGCGCACATCACGTCGCCACCAAAATCCTCGACCGTTACGCCGTACTTGAGCAGGTCCTGCTTTACCCGCCCGGGATTCGCCTGCGGCAGATCGATCTTGTTGATGGCCACGACCAAGGGCACGCCGGCGTTCTTTGCATGGCTGATGGCCTCGACGGTCTGGGGCATCACCGCGTCATCAGCGGCGACGACCAGAATCACGAGATCCGTGACCTCGGCGCCGCGCGCGCGCATCGCGGTGAACGCCGCGTGGCCCGGCGTGTCCAGGAACGTGATGGAGCGCCCTCCATCGAGCTCGACGTGATAGGCGCCAATGTGCTGCGTGATCCCGCCCGCCTCGCCCGCGACCACGTTCGTCTTGCGGATCACGTCCAGGAGCAGGGTCTTGCCGTGGTCCACGTGACCCATCACGGTCACCACCGGCGGCCGCGGTACCATCTCCTCGGGTCGGCTGGCCGCTTCTTCCACCTCTTCGGCCAGTCCGTATTCCTCGACGCGCTGGGCCCGGAAGCCGAACTCGTCCAGGATCAGCTCGATCTGGTCGAAATCGAGCCGCTGATTGATCGTGACCATGAGACCGAGGTTCTTGAACGCGGAGCCAATGATCTCCGTGGCCGGGACCTGGATCATCTCCGCCAGCTCGGCCACGGTGAGGAACTCGTTGACCCGGATCGTGTGCGCCTCTTCCTGCTGCCTCGCCTCTTCCGCCTCGCGCGCTTCCTCCGTCGGCTCCTCGCCGCGGCTCTGGCGGCGGCGCTTGCGGACCGTGCTGCGCAGCTCGGCCATGACGCGCTGCAGGTTCTCCTGCACGGCATCCTGGTCGACGCGCTGGCGCTTCTTCTTCTTGATACGGTCGCGTTTGCCGCGCAGGCGGGAGTCCCCCGGCGTGAACCGCTCGGTCTTGATGCGCACCTGCCCACCCGGACCGGCGCTGGCGGCCGGCGTGGGAATCCGAGTCGGGCGTACGGGCCGTGCGGTCGCTGCGGGTTCGGACGCTCGTGGCTCCCTGACCTCAGGCGGGGTCATCGCCCCCGGTGTCTCAATAGGCGCCGGTTCCCGGAAGCGTAGCGTCGGGCGAGTCTGTTCGCCTTCCGTTTTCCCCGCGTGCGCCGCTTCGGAGGGTAGTTCCGCCTGAATGCTCGCCGTCTTGCGAGCTCGCTCGCCCGTTACCTCCGTCGCGGCCGCCCACGCTGCGGCCGCAGGCTCGACCGGCGGCTTAGCGGCAGCGAAGGGGCCTTTCTCTTCCACGTCCGCCTGGCCCGCAGGCGCCTCAGCGGATGCCACAGGCGCGCCGGCCTCTTCCTCGGGCTCGGCGGGCTTAGGCTCCACACGGCGACGCCGCCGGCGACGCGTGGAAGACTGGGCGTCCTCGATCGCCGCCTCGATGGCCTCGCTCGCCTGCTTGTGCCCCGCGCGCCGTTCGCGCTCGAACCGGGCCAGCACCCGCGCCGCATCGCTCTCGGAAATCGAAGCCATGTGGCTACTGGTGCTGATCCCCATCTGGCGCAGCAGGTTCAGCAGCGCCTCGCTCGTTACATCCAGATCTCGGGCCAACTCATACACACGCATGTGCTTCTCACCTACCCCCTTGAACCACTAAACCGTTCTCCTCCGTCTTCGCCAACAAAGTCATGAGCTGCGCGGCAAACCGCGGATCCGTCACGGCCAACGCGGACGCCTGTCGAGCGCCGATCGCCGCCCCCAGCTCCGCGCGATCCGCACAGACGCGCGCAGGGATCCCGCTCGCGGCCAGGAGCCCTTCGAGCTTACGGCGCTGGGGCCCCGCCGCATCGCTGGCGAGCAGCACGAAACGCGCGCGGCCGAGCCGCAGCGCCTCGCGTGTGGCGGCCGTTCCGACCGCCAAAGCACCCGCACGTCGGGCCAGTCCGAGCAACCCGCTCCAGCGCGTGCGAATCATGCTTCGGAGCCTGGCTGAACCTCTTCCGGCCCCGCCGCGTCCGTCGCGGCCGTCGCCTCGGGCTCCGCAGCCGCAGCGGCCAACGGGCTCTCGACGGGTAGCCGCAAAACCCGGCTCGTCGCCGAGTCCGGGCCCGTCTCCGACTCGGCCGAGCTTTCCGCCTCCTCGACGGTCAGCTCATCGATCACGCGAAGCACTCGATCCGCCTCTTCCGGACTCATGCCCTGAATCCGGAGCAGGTCCTCGCGCTCGATGTCAATGATATCGAAAAACATAGTATATCCGGCCGCTTCCAGGGCCGCCAGGGTCGCCGGCGGCAGTTCCAGCTCCCGCAGCGAGAAGTCGGCCACGTCGTACGTCGATTCCGTGGCTCCGCCGAAAAGCGCCGCCTCGGCGCCTCGCTCGAGCCACTCCCGCGATCCGTACAGGTCGATCTGCCAGCCGACGAGCTGTGACGCCAGCCTCACGTTTTGCCCGTTCTTTCCGATGGCCAGCGAGAGCTGATCC
>JACQVC010000226.1 GCA_016209995.1 Gemmatimonadota bacterium | reverse complement strand
GTCGTCGCCGCACGCCACGAGCAAAACGGGGACGATGGCCGCAGCCAGCCAGCCAAACACGCGACTCCTCAGCATACTCTACCTCCTTGCGGGTGATGGTGGGAAAACTGCCCTCCGACCTACTCGACGACCACGACCGCCTGCATGAACGGCGGCGGTATGCAATGGTACGCGAAGCGACCCGCCTGATCGAACGCGGCCGAACCCACCAAGCACCCTCCACGGTCGATCGCGATATCCGTCACGAACCGCGCGTGTCACAGTCATAGGGATGGCGATCCAGTCATGCCCGAACAGGCAACGTTCGGGCTCAACATTGTTAATTGTAAGAATTAGGTCAAGAAAAGCATGGCGGCCCCACTGCCTCGAGCGGCGCACCGGTGGACGCGGCCCGCCGGACCATGGTGCCGCCCCGACCGCAGCTCTACCTCTGCGCTCATGGTCGGTCCAGGCTCGAGCCGCCGGGGCTCCACGCCCCAGCCCCCCGCGCCCACGCTCGCGGCGGCACGCGCGGCGCTCAAACGTCACTTCTCTTACCCCGACTTCCGCAGCGCACAGGCGAGCGCGATCATGGCCGCCCTCACCGGGCGCGACGCGCTCGTCGTCATGCCGACGGGCGGCGGCAAGAGTCTCTGCTACCAGGTACCGGCTGTCGTCCTCCCCGGGGTCACCCTGGTCGTCAGTCCGCTCATTTCGCTCATGAAAGACCAGGTGGACGCCCTCGCCGACGCTGGCATCGCGGCCACGTTCGTCAATTCGTCCATATCCGGCGAAGAGATCCGCAGTCGCGTCAGCGCCGCCGCGCGGGGTGAGATCAAGCTGCTGTACATCGCACCCGAACGCTTCGACTCGCCGTGGTTCCAGCAGATGATCGCAGATTTGGACGTCTCTCTGCTGGCCGTGGACGAAGCGCACTGTCTGTCGGAGTGGGGCCATGAATTCCGCCCCAGCTATCTGCGCTTGGGCGCCGTGCGTGCCAGCTTGACCTGTCCGGCGATGGCGCTGACCGCTACCGCCACGCCCCAGGTGCGCAGAGACATCGTTCAGCACTTGCGGCTTCGCCGCCCGCTCCAGTTGGTGCGTGGCTTCGACCGACCCAATCTGAGCTGGACCGTGAGAGCGGCCCGCACGGATGCCGAGAAGGACGGTTTGCTGCTGCGTCTGCTGCGGGATGTGAATGGCGTGAGCATCGTGTACACGGCCACGCGCAAAGCCGTCGAGCTCGTGCGCCGCCAGCTCGCTCGCACGGGCGTGTCCGTGGCCGGATATCACGCCGGCCTCTCCGAAGTCGAGCGAGAGCGCGTGCAGGAAGGCTTCATGGCCGGCGCCACTCGCGTAATCGTAGCCACGAACGCCTTCGGGATGGGCATCGACAAGCCGGACGTGCGACTCGTGGTCCATTACCAGATGTCCGGCAGCCTGGAAGCGTACTACCAAGAGGCCGGGCGGGCGGGCAGGGACGGACAGCCGGCACACTGCGTTCTGCTCCATCGCTATGCCGACCGGTTCGTCCACGAGTTCCTGGTCGATCAGAGTTTCCCCGATCCAGAGACCGTGGGGCGGGTACACCGCGCACTTCGCGCCGCCGCCGATGAGCGTGGATTCATCCAGAGGCCCGTGTACACGCTTCTGGAGGCGTTGCCCGATGTGCGGAACGGCGGACACGCCGCCGCGGCGCTGCGGATCCTCGAAACCGCGGGGGCGATGCGCCGTCACCCTTACGGCGCCGACGGCGCGGCCCACGTACGCTTGCTCGCTCTGCCGGAGCGCATACGCGAGGAATTGACCGGGCGGCCCGAGTGGGAAGGTGAGCTGAAGCTCTTGCGATCGCTGTGGCGTGCCGCGGGCAAGGCCGAAGCGTACGGCGGCTTCCAGATCCCGTGGTCCAAACTCGCCGCTACCGCCGGCTCCACCGGACGGGCCCGCAAGCTTCTCGAGGGACTCGCGCGCCGCAGCTTCCTCGAATGGAGTCCCGTGCCGGCTGGACCGGAGTGGCAGGTCCTGCTCGCGCCGGGGCAGGAGCGAATCGACTGGGAGCACCAGGCCTCTCGCCGGCAGGGACAGCTCGAGAAGCTGAGGCGAATGCAGGGCTATGTGTACGCTCGCCGCTGCCGGCTTGCCCACATTCTCCGCTACTTCGGTGATGCCGAGGTGATGCGGCGCTGTGGTCGCTGCGACAACTGTCGGGGCGCGGCACAGCCGCTGCTCGCGGACGTGCCGGCGCCCGGGTTCCGCACCGCCCTGCAAAGCCGCCTTCCCGGCCGATCCCGCCGCACCTTGGTTATTTGCGATTCGAATCGCGGACCGGTTAGAGGCCGTTGCAGAAGTCGCCCGTCATTCCGGCGCAAGCCGGAATCCAGAGTTCGCCTCGCACGGGCACTCACTTGGGCTAACAGTTGGGGGTATCGAGCCGCCGTCAATCGTCTGCCGTGAGCGTAGACACTGGATTCCGGCTTGCGCCGGAATGACGGAGACTCCTCAGCGTTTCTTAACAGGCTCCCTATGGAACGGTACCTGACCGCAGACCACGAACGACTCCGGGCCGAGGTCCGGGATTTTGCCCAGCAGATCATCGCGCCGCGCGCTCGGGACCTGGATGAGCGCGCCGAGTTTCCGTGGGAGGCGGTGAAAGCGATGGCCGAGCGAGGCTGGCTCGGCCTCACGGTGCCCCGTGAGCTGGGCGGAGCTGGGCTGGACTATCTGAGCTACCTGGTGGTGATCGAAGAGCTGGCCAAGGTGGATGCCAGCCACGCGATCACGGTGTCCGCCCACACCGGACTGGCCCTCTCGCCGCTCCTCGCCTTCGGCAGCGACGCTCAGAAGCGGAAGTACGTGCCGCTGCTGGCCCGAACCGTTCTGGGAGGCTTCGGGCTCACCGAGCCGGCCGCTGGTTCGGATGCGTCACGCTCGCGTACGCGAGCGCAACGCGAAAACGGCGGCTACCGCGTCAGCGGCTCGAAGATCTTCATCACGCACGCCGGCGTGGGCGAAATCTTCGTCGTTACGGCGGTCACGGATCCGGACCTGGGGCCCCGCGGCATCACGAGCTTCATCGTCACCAAGCCCACCGTCGACCTGGATCGCGCGCGCAGCATCGGCTACGGCCATTCGGACGCTCTGGAATTCGCGCCCGGCGTGTACGCGGGCAAGAAGGAAGACAAGATGGGCTGGCGCGCGTCCGACACGCGCGAGCTCATCCTCGAGGACGCGTTCGTGCCCGAGCAGAATCGCCTCGGCGGCGAAGGCGAGGGGTTCGTCAACTTCATGAAAACGCTGGATGCCGGCAGAATCGGCCTCGCCGCACTGTCGCTCGGACTGGCGCAAGGCGCCCTCGCGAGCGCGATCCTCTACGCGGACCGCCGCACTCAGTTCGGCAAGAAGCTCAGAGAATTCCAAGCCCTCCAGTTCGAATTCGCGGACCTGGCCACCGGCATCGAGGCCGGGCGCCACCTGACGTACCATGCAGCCTGGCTCAAGGAGCGCGCTAAGCGATACACGAAGGAGGCCGCGATGGCCAAGCTCTTCTGCTCCGAGCTAGCCATGAAGGCCACGATCCGGGCTGTGCAAATGATCGGCGGCCTCGGCTACACGGATCAGTATCCCGTTGAGCGAATGATGCGCGACGCGAAGGTCTGCGAGATCGGCGAGGGGACGTCCGAGATTCAGCGCATGGTCATCGCCCGCAACCTGATCTCCGAGATGCTCGGGGGCGCCAGCGAAATCCAGATTGAATAGACGGGTCTTTCGTTATATTGCAAGGCTGAAAAACTTGGATGGAAACTCGTGGGCGCGCCTCGACGTAGCTCTTGGCTATGCCTTCGGCGTGCCGCCTCGGATCTGGCCCCGTGGTGGCCCGAACGCGGCTCGCCCCCTTACTCGGACAGGCTCCTAGGAGCGATAAGGCTTGAAACGCGAGATCCTCATCAGTGCCTCGCCACGCGAATCACGCGTCGCCATCCTCGAGGATGGTGACCTCGTCGAGTTGATGATCGACAGACCCGAGGCCAATCGCCTCGTGGGGGATATCTACCTGGGCCGCGTCACCGCCGTGCTTCCCGGTATCCAGGCGGCTTTCGTGGACCTGGGCACAGGGAAGGCCGCGTTCCTGCACGTCTCCGACGTGGCCCGCGAATCCGGCGAGGACGATGACGAGGACGAGCGCGGCAACGGACGGCGCCTAGGCAGCGATCCTCCCCTCCAGGACCTGGTCACCAAAGGCGAGGAGATCGTGGTGCAGGTGACCAAGGAGGCGATCAGCACGAAGGGCCCGCGCGTCTCCGCCCAGATCTCACTGCCGGGACGCTTCCTCGTCTACATGCCCCACTCGAATCACGTGGGCGTCAGCCGCAAGATCGACGAC
>JACQVC010000203.1 GCA_016209995.1 Gemmatimonadota bacterium | reverse complement strand
CCAGCATTCGTCCGAGACGTCCGCCGCGGGCACGACCCGAATCGTCACGTCCTCGCGGAGCCGGCCGTGCTCGTGGCGCACGGGATCGCAGAGATCATCCGCATAGAGCGCGGGGACCGGATCCGTTGGGCACTCGACGCGGCACGCGAGGATGAACCACTGCGGGTCCGGCGGCCTCTCCGCCGGCGGTACCGGCTCCGGGCGCTTTCCCTCGGGCGGCTGTGGCTCCGGATGCTTCTGCCCCGGGTGCTGCTGCTGCGGACGCTGCTGCTCGGGGTACTGCGTTCCGGGATACTCTTGCTCGGGCTGCCTCTGCTCCCAGGGCGTCTGCTGTGCCCACGATCCCTGTGGTGGGCGAGGCGGGTGCTGCCCGTGCTCGGGGCGAGGCGGTTCCGGCGCTTCCGGCGGACGGTCCGGCCGGTCGGCCTCTCCCGGAGCTGGCTCTTCGGGCCATGGGATCTCGATCGCGCGACGATCGGGCATCCACAGGGTACGCCCGCAGCAGTCGTAGGCCATGCCGGGGTCGATGACGAGCCAGCGGTCGCGGCACTCCTCGCGCGGGTGCTCCTGCACCTGGAAGCCGCACAGCACGCCTTCTCCGTGGGCGAAGCTCTGGTGGTACTCGAGGCGCCGAATGATGTCCTCCTGTTGATCGCGGAGGTCGCGTGCGACCAGGAAGCGGCCGTTCCAGAACCGCAGCCGCTCGAGTGGCGGCCGGTAGCAGCCCGGGGAGGTCGACTCCTTCTCGGCGCACGGATCGAAGGGCTCTTTGACTCGGCTCATGGGTGTGGTCATCCGGGTTCAGGTGATGCGCCAGGGAAGGGTGATATCGTCACCACCGATCCTCGGCGCGTCGGGCCGTGCGCCGGGTTCCGCGTCGGCGAGCAGGCAGTCGTAGTCGAGGCGCGCGGGTGGCGCGTCGTCGCTTGCGTCGGACGTGGCCGCGAGGCGGGCGCTGGGGTAGACGCCGAGGATCGTGTCCACGCCCAGCGTCGCCTGGAGCCCGACGCGCAAGCGCGGCTCGACGAAGATCACTTCCGCCGCCGCATGCGCCGGCCGCTCGCGCGACAGCACGTTGTGAAATGCGCGCACGTCGTGAGTGGTCGGGACCAGCGCGCGCGGCACGAAGACCGAGAAGCGGTGGGCGTCCACGCTCACGTGGTCCGTCTCGACCGAACCCAGATCGCGAAGCGTGCCGTCGCCCAGTGACGAAGCACCCAAGCGAAGTCGCCGCAGCACCTCGGCGCCGAAGAGCCGGCCCGAGGCGCGGCCCTCGGGATCGGCCGCGTCGCTCGCGGCGTGGATCGGCACCCGGGAGCGGAAGTGCTCCCACAGGAACGGCGTGTCGGCCAGCGACCCGGGAGCGAGACCCCAGCGGTTGGCGAGAAAGAGACGCAGCGATGCCTGCACGCCGGCCGGCGTGCCGCGGCGGAACAGGAACTCGGCGCCGTGACGGACCGCGTGCCGGCGCGCGGGTATCGTCCAGTCGGGATCCATCATTTCATCGAACCACGAGCCCAGGTAGTTCAACATTCCCTCGGTGCTTGCGGTCTCCGCGCGCAGCTCGCGGTGGAACTCGCCGACCGAGTCGTCCAGGGGGTCCCACGTCCGCTCCAGCGCGCCGACGAAACGCTCGAGGAAGCGCGTGTCCTGGTCGGTCTCGCGGAAGACGAGAGGCAGGAAGTCGATCATCCCCCGGCGCGGGTACGTGGTCGTGATGGCGCGCAGCTCGGGTGTCGCCGCGCCGCCCTCGAGCGTGAGCTCGAGCCACAAGTAACGGCCCGTCGGGCTGAGCACGGCGAAGTCTGGCTTGCCCGCGCTGCCGCGATTCTCACCCGTGATGCGATGAAGCTCCGACCACTCGGCGAACCCGGGTTCGACCGTCGCGGTCTCAGCCGTGCGGGTGCGTACCTCGACGGCGGTGCCGACAGGCAGCCTCGCGAAATCGAGCGCGACGCGATCCCAGATCACGCGCGGCACGCGGCCATCGAGCGGGCCGATCTGTATGGTTCCCGAAGCGACGTAGGGCGCGGGGCCGACCGGCGCGTCGGGAGTCAGCTCGATGCGCACGCCTTCGGGATCGTATGCCGGCCATTTCGGGGGCGCCGGCCATGGATACGGGCCAGCTGTGCCGGGTGGCGGGATGCGCAGCCGCCAACCGTGATCCGGATCCGGCTCGATGACGACGGGCAAGGACGCGAACCGGTCGGTCACGTCGTCGAAAGCGAACCAGCCCTCGGCCTCCGCTTCGGACGCGAGTCGCAGCACGCGCGCCATCGCCGCGTCGAACACGTGGATGCGGCCGGCCGCGTCCACGAGCAGCCTGGCCGGGTCGGCGGCAGGACTCGCGGCCGGCAGCGTCGCCGTGAGTCGAGGCGCATCACCGCCCGGATCCCAGCACCACAACTCGCCGCTGGCCGCCAGGATCAGTACCGAACGGCCCTTCCCGGGTGCGACATCGCGGATGCGTCGTTCTCCCGGCAGCGTCGCGGCGTCGAAGACCAGGGGAACGCCAGGGTGCAGCGCCACGAGGCGAGGTCGGTCCAGCTCGGCCACGATGATGAGGTCGGCCGCACGCGTGAGGATCACCTCCGGAGCGGCGGGTCCGCCGGGACCGAGCGGATCGAGCCCGAGCCAATCGCGCAGGTCCGTGGTGTCGCGCTCGCGGCGCAGAATGCGCCGACGCTGCCGCGCTGCGACGAGCAGCTCCTCTCCCGCCGCGTGCACGTTGCGGGGCAGCGCGAGCCCGCCGACGGAGGCGGGGTTCGCGAGCGGGTCGCCGGGGCCGCCCGGCCGGCGCTCGAGCCGCAGCAAGCGCTCGCCTCGCCGGACGCCAGCGACGGACACGTCGACCCGTGCGTTCGCCTCACCGGTGCGGAGCATCCCGCCCCAACGGTTGTGGCCCGCGAGCCACCAGCGACGGACGTCAGCCGGCACCGCCTACTCCTCCGTGTAAGGTGCTGCGCTCAGATCGATGCGGCCCGCGTACGGCAGCGCATCCTCGCCGAGCTTACAGGGTTCCGTCGGTGACGTGTGCAGCTGACCGTCCACGTGGATGCGCAGCCCTTCGACCGCCCAGATGCCAACGTCCGTCGGGAGCGAGAGGAGCTGGCTCTGGAGGTTCGCCGGATAGAGGTCCTGACCGAATCGCCAGTTGCGGTAGCTCAGGTAGGCGCGGATCTGATCGCGCGCCTCATTCTCCGCGTTCGACATCGACTTCGTGGGATCGACGAGCAAATCCGCCTCGACGTCGATCTTCACGAAGACGGGCGATCGCACGTAGACCTCGGTGGTGAGCGTGCGCTGTGCATCCAGCTCGTCGCAGACGCGGCGGAGCAGCGTCTCGGTGGGCGTGGGCGGCTCGCGGTCCGTGTCTTGAACGATGAGTACCGTGACGGCGCCGGGCACGCGTACCCCCGGATAGTCCGGGTGCCGGCCCGGAAGCGCGGCGGCCTTGGCCACGCCGCCGACGGTGAGCGCGGCGTTCTCGAAATCGCGGGCGGTCACCACGCGTTCGCGGCGCCGCAGCCACTGGGGCGCGTTGCGCAGCGCCTGCTCGACGGTCTCCGCGTCGAGGCCGCCGATGGCGGGTCGCGGGTTCGTGGCGCCGCTGACGCCCGGCAACGTGGCCTGCAGTGAGGTGATCTGTTCGGCCTCGACGTTGCCGGCGCTGCCGCCGCCGTAGCGGTAGGTGCGCGCCACGATCTCGCTGCCCGCCGGCGGGATAGCGGCGCTGTACCCATCGCCGAAGTGGATCTCCCCCGTCTCGGCGTCGAGGCGATAGACTTGCGCGTCCGGGCCGGCTGCGGGGTCGTCCGCAGCCCCGGGATCGTCGGCGCGGAACAGCTCGACCTCGTTCCACGGCTGCGGCTGACCGCTTTCATCCTGGACCGTCAGCTCGAGGGATCCGGGCACGATGGGCGCCCAACGCACGCTCACCACCTGATCCGGACTGCCGTCGCTCACGCCCAGCAGCTCGTCGTTCTGCGTGACCTCGTGGCGAGCGCGCACCGCGTTGAAGCGGAAGAAGGCCACTTCGGGAACGCGGCTGCCGTAGTCGGGGTTGCGGATGCGCAGCCGCAGCCAGTAGTGCGGCTCGGCAACGGTCCAAAGCGGCGAGGACTTGATCTCGCGCGGGCCTTCGAGCGCGAGGTAGCCGCCGACCTCGAGCGCGCGCGTTTCGTCCTCGTAGATCGTCAGGTTCTCCCACGCCTCGCCCTCGCCCGGGAGGTACTGCCAGTCCATCTCGGCACGCGTGACCTGCGGCGCCTCGCCGCAGGCGATGGGCGATGGGGCTTCCAATGCCTCCGGCTCAAACGCGCGCAGCGAGATGCGTCCCGGGAACGGGCGCCATGCCGCTTCCGTGCTCGAGGGCACGGCGAAGCCGAAGTAGATCGCCGCGCCGTTCTCCGGTCGCTCGCCAAACGGCCGGATCGATCCGCCGGCCGGCTCGTTGAGCGCGGTCACATCGCGGAACGTCGTGCCGTCGTAGGTCAAGACGTAGGCGAGATCCGCGGAGATGATGTCCAGCGCGGCGGTGGTCTCGAAGACGATGGGCGATCCGTCCGGCGCGGGTGGCGCGCCCACGCGCGTTGCCTTGTTGGCGTGGATGCTGCCCGCCACGCCCGGCACGGCCTCGAACACCAGATCGGCGGTCGCCGGAGTGGCCGGCCGCACCCGCAGGTTGAGCAGGTGGAGCAGCGAGCGGTAGGCGCGCTCGGGAAGCTTGTTGACGCGCTCCTGCGTGATCTGCGCCAGCCAGGCGAAGAGCTGCACGAGCACCATCCCGGGGTCCGACTCGTTGTGATCGGTCCAGCCCAGCGTGTACTCGGGCGTGTAGCGCGCGATGCGGCGGCGAGCTTCCGCGAGCAGCTCGTCGAAGGTGCGGGCCTCGAGCGGCGGGGGCGCGAGCGACACCTCAGGCGGCTCCTTCCGTCAGGTAGAGCGGGTACACCAGGTTGAACACGGCATTGTTCGCGCGGACGCGGTAGTCCACCTGCACGAGCACGCGGCTGTCTTCATCGGGATCGGGGTCCACGCGTACGTCCAGCACGTCGATGCGCGGCTCGTGGCGGATCAGCGCGTCCTTCGCCCGCGTGGCGATGAGCGCGCGGTTGCGCGGGTCGTTGGGCGAGAACACGTCGCGGGGCAGGCCGGCGCCGAACTGCGGGCGCATCACGCGCTCGCCGGGCGCCGTCGCGAGAATGGTCCAGATGCTCTCGCGGATCTTGCGCTCGCCGCCGATGAGGCGCAGGCGCCTGTCCGGACCCGGCCGTATCGGGAACGGCCAGCCGCGACCAATGACCTCTTCGCTCATCCGCCGATCTGCACGGTCGAGACGGCCACCACGGTGCCCACGGGCGCGTCCACGGGATCGTTGCACGTGAGCGCCGTATCGCCCGCGCGGGCGGCCGGCTTGTTGTTGATCAGCACCGTCGCGCTCCCCTTGATGATCCGGCCCTGGTTCTGGGGCGGATTCACGAACGAGCCGCCGATCGGGACGTGCGGCGGCGTGTTCGTCGCGGTGCTGTTCACCGTCGCCGCCGGCATACCCTGGATCATCACGTCACTGGACAGCGACCCGTCGATGATGCCCGTGAAAGGGTGAGGCACCGGGACGGTCGCGGGCGCCGGCGTGAGAATCAGGTGGATGTCCGTGGCGACGATCTGATCGCCTTGCTTCGCGGCTGGTGGACACATGCTTTTCCTTTCAGAGATCAGAGATCAGAGATCAGAGATCAGTTGATCATCACCTGCGCGCCCTTGATGGTGACGTTTCCGCTGGCCTGGATCGTGATGTCCGCGGTCGCCTCGAGCTTGATCGAGGCCTTGGCCTTCACGTTGACCGACGCGCCGGCGTCCACCTCCACGTTCCCCGCCTTCGTGGTCACCTTCACATCGCCCGTGTCCGCCTCGACCTTGATGACCTTTCCCGCCACGTCGATCACGACCCGATGCTGCTCCTCGGAGCCGATGATCTCGATCTTGGCGCCGCCCGTCGTGTCATCGAAGCGAAAGACGTGGCCGCTGCGGGAGCGCAGGGTGCGCAGGTGGTTCTCCTTGGTGCCGCCGTTCTCCGGCGGCTTGTCCTTCTCGTTCCAGAGCGCGCCGATCACGTAGGGCTGACTGGGGTCGCCGTGCAGGAACGCGACCAGCACCTCGTCCTCCGGCTCGGGCCGGAACAGGGAGCCACGGTCGGGTCCGGCCATCAACGTGGCGAGCCGCGCCCAGGCGCTCTGCTTCTCGCCCAGGTGCGGCAGCGCCACGCGCACGCGGCCCAGCTTCTGCGGGTCCTCGAGGTCCTTGACCACCCCGATCACGATCGGGTCGCCCTTGGGCGATGTGCCGTTAGCTCCCATCACCGCTCCACGCGTGCGCGTCACGGAACTGCCCTTCGCTCCTGTCGGTGCTCACGCGGCGCTCTCCTTCCTGGCCTCGAACTGCGTGGTGTAACCGGCGTCGCCGAGGCTGTGAGTCGAGGAGGTCAGGAAGTACGTTCCGTCGAAGTACTTGGGGCCGAGCCCGCTAATCTCGACGAGCACGCCGGTGCGGAGCTCCGGCAGCCCGATGGTCGAGGCCGAGGCCGTGACGTAGTGCTGCGCGATGCGCCGGAGCGTCTCGATCGCGAGCTGTTTGGCCTCCGCCTCGTTGGCGACCGGCCGATCCGCGATGATCTCCTGCCGCTCGTTGAAGGCCTCGACGAACGGCTCGTTGCCGCCCAGGTCGCTGCGCTTGGCCGTCGCCTCGATCAGCTTCTTGCTCGTGGGGTGCCAGGCCCGGACCGTCACGGTACCGACCTGGTTCGCGGTCGTGAGCTTGGGATCGAACGAGAGCAACGAGCGGCCCCACTCGAGCGCGAACGAGACTTCACGTCCCTTCGATTGGGGTCCGAAGAAGAGGACGGGCGCGCCGCTGGCGTCCTCCTGCACGGTCAGCTCGTAGCCAATGCGACGCGCGCGCTGGAGCAGAAATACGATGTCCTGCTGGTTGTTCTGCACGACGAACGGGATGGCCTGCTCGCCGGCCTCGGCCTCGGGGCTGGTGCGGATCTGGACGCTCAGCTTCTGGGCGATCTCCTTGGCGATGACCGAATCCTTCTTGTTCTCGTAGACTTCGGAGCGCGTCTCCTTGCGCAGGCGATGCAGCAGACTGAGGCCGCTGACGGACAGGGTCGGCGCGCCTTCGGCCGGAAACGAGGGCTGTAGCCCGGTGATCTCGCCGAGCAGCACGGGGAGCAAGCCGCGGTCGAGGTAGCCGAGCTTCAGCTCGACGCGCTGGCCGGGCTCGAAGAGATCGCCCTCGCTGTACTTGAGCGTTCGGTTCTCTTCGTCCCAGTTGTTGATGACGAGCGCGAACGAATCGATGTTCTCGAGCGAATCCGTGTAGGTGACCGAGAGGATGTCGCGCACGGCTTGACGGTCGAGCGGCTGGCCGCCGACGCGGACCTCGTAGGCCGGGACGTAGAAGTCGGTGCCGAGCGTGGCGATTGAGGCGGCGGGCATCAGCGGCTTCCCACTAGGTCTTCGCGCGGCGGGATCTCGAGCGGCGTGCCGGGGGCGAGCCAACGAGGATCCTCGATCCCGTTGTGCGCGGCCAGCGCGCGCCAGAGCTCGGCGCTGCCGTACTCGCGCTGCGCGATCACGTCCAGCCGGTCTCCCGCGCGCAGCACCGTCACCTTGGTCTGGTCCGCCGACTGTAGGTTCAGCTCCTGGAGCTGCTCCTCGAGGCTGCGGTACTCACGGAAGGTCACTGTGACCACGGCGCGCAGCGGTTTACCGGTCTGGTCGAACAACGTGAATTTGCGCTGCACGGACTCGGCGACGCCGCGGAAGCTGAGCCCGTCGCCCCAGGTGACCAGCACGCGCGGCGCGGCGTGCGTCTTGGGCTGCACCTTCACGAGCTGGTAGAGCGCGAGAACGCGCTTCTCGACCGCCGCGTCCGGCTGGTTGGCGGGTGCGGATGCCTGATCGAGCGTCAGCTCGACCGTGAGCTTCTGGATCTGCCCGCGCACGAACTGCAACAGCGGGCTGTCGAGCCCGGGTATGTTCTGCTCCGCGAGCTGCGCGCTCTTCTCGAGCGTTAGCTCCGCGGGGTTGTATTGCGCCTCGATCTTTTCCGGCAACCCGCGCGCGGGATCGATGGCGTCCCGGTCCTCGATCGTGATGGTCAGCTTCGTATCCATTCAGGTTCCTGTGCGCCATCCCAGGCGCGGCTGCTCAGCCTCCGACGGATGGCGGCCGATTCTGACCCGTGATCGCCGTGTCGCCCTGGAGGGCGCGGGCCTGCGCGGCCCGGCGGTCCAGCTCGCGGATGACCGCCGCCACGAGCGCCTGGAACTGCTCGGGGCGCAGCCCGTGGGCGGCCCCGGCGGCGGGCGCGGATTCCGGAACCACGCGAGCCTCGACTTCGTGGACGTACAGGGGCATGCGCCGCTAGCTCTCCACCAGGAAGCCGTGATGACAGATCTCGATGGCCTCGACCGCGACGTTGCTCTGCTCCGCCTTCAGCTCGGGTCCGGTCCAGCGAGAGGGGAACGCGCTGTCGAACACCCAGCGCACCGGCGTCGCACCACCGTCCGGACTCAGCAGCTCGACGACCACGGTCTTGCGCACGATGTCGCCACTCACGATCTGTGCGAACCACTCCCACATCGCCGTGGAAGCCAGTCCTCGCCGCAGCGTGAGGTTCCCGAAGCGCGCGCGTCCGGGCAGCTTGTGGACAAACGTGTTCACGCCGCCCTCGGGAACCTCCTGGACCTCGACCTCCGCGCTCAGCCCGGTCACTTCCGAGAAACCGCCCAGCGCATCGCCGTCCATGCGCACCTGGAAGCGAAATGCCAGGAACGGGTCTTCGCGTTCGCCGGTTGCGGGCATGCCAGCTCTCCCTGTTAGCCCCACCCCACGCAACGTTCGTTGCGTGGGGACCCCGGACCGGCGCCCAGCCTAGGCACGCTCGACGTCCAGCACTTCGACCCCCGTGCTCGAGCGACCTATGCGCACCACGATCCACTCGATGGGCGGTGGGAAACGCAGCCCGATGAGCGCGATGACGT
>JACQVC010000211.1 GCA_016209995.1 Gemmatimonadota bacterium | reverse complement strand
ATGTAGAAGGAGCCGTGGGCGATGTTCACGATCCGCATCACCCCGAACACGAGCGTGAGCCCGCCCGCAATCAGAAACAGCAGGGCGGCGGAGAACAGGCCGTTGAGGCTCTGGATGATCAGGTAGATCATGACAGGGCTACGGATCCCGATCTCACTGCGGCTGTCCGCCGCGGCCGCCGCGCCCGCCGCCCGCCGGCTGGGCCTCGGGCAGCGGCGGCTGCGGTCCGAGCACCTTGGTCAACGCCTGATAGGCACACTGCTCGTCCATGTTCCCGCCGCCCACGCCGATGGAGCCGATGAGCTGGCCCTCGACGACAATCGGCAGGCCGCCGCCGACGAAATAGTAGGCCAGGCCTCTCTCCTGGCCGAGATCCAGCCGAATCAGTCGCCCGTCCACGGTGCTAAAGCGCTGGGCGACGGCGCTCGACGGCGTCCGCGCGTACAGCGCGGTCTTCGCCTTCAACTGGGCGGTCTCGACGCCAATCGGCAGCTGTCCGTCCATGACGTGCGCTTCGAGGGTCTCGCCTGTGGGCGCGAGGACGAAAATGGAATACGAGCTCTTGTTGGCTCTCGCAAACTCCACGCATGCATCCACGATCGCCCGGGCCGTCGCGGCATTGATCTGCGCTTTCGTCAGTGCCCGTTCGGCCGCGGCCCCCGAGAGGGTCACCGCCTCCAGCCGAGCCGCCGCGGCGCCCTGCGCCCAGCCGTCTGCCGCCGCAAGCGTGCACAGCGCTGCCAGCCCCAAGATTCCGCCCGCACGAAGGATCGATGTCGCCTTCATCATGTTCATCATGTTCGTGTCTCCCATGCTCCCGGGTGGCCTACGGATTTCTTGCGCCGCTCACTTCAAACAACACTTCGCGCCGGTCCGAGTGCCCGCCTGCGGCCGACGGCGCAGCCTCGACGCGAAGCACGTACAGGCCGGGGTTCAGACCTTTCAACGGAAGCTCCGTCTTGTGCACATCGGTCCGCGCCCGGCCCGACACCTCGAGGCTGGCGCGCGACTCGAAGACCGTGCGGCCCTCCCGCGCATCCTGGACGGTCGTGACAATCGTGGTCGTATGCGCCGTTCGGCTCGAGTTGTCGTACAGCTCGGCGAAGAGTGTCAGCGTGTCGAGGGGACTGAAAGTGCGCGTGGCGACGGGCGGTGTGGACAAGACGTCGGCCAGCTCCGGATCGGGATTCGGCGTGGCGTACGCGTCGGCGGCCAGCGAGGTCAGGAGGATCCCGCTCAGCGCGAACGGCGTCTCCCGGTAGTCGGGCACTTCCAGGTCGTAGGGCAGGGTGCCGGTCGTCCCGCCGGTCGCCTCGTACGCGCCGACGTGAATCTGGTAGCGCCCCGGCGGCAGGTCCAGTCGCGAGAGAAGGCGCACGCCGGTGCTGCGGACGCGCTCGTAGGTCTGGGGAAGAAGGTTCAAGTCGAAGGTCTGGCGATCGCCGCCCTGAACCCTCGCGCGCTGGTCGGCGGCCACGATGGAGATTTCGACCCGCTCGGTGAAGCGGCCGTCCCGCTCCTCGAATCTGAGCGACGGCCCGTCGATCTCGATGGCGACGAGCACGCTGGGGTTCCGGGCCGTACCCTTGAAGGGCGCCGCGAAGACCCGCAGCGGCAGATCCCCCACCGGGACCGGCTTGCTGAGCGCGGCCGCGAGCGCCGGTGACGTGCCTGCCGCGACATCGAGCGTGCGAGTCGCCGCAGCCGCCCTGGGATCGGGCGGCAGGTAGCCGCGGCGGGCGCGGACCCGCAGGCCTGGCCGCTTGACGCGGACGTCGATCTTCAGGAACTTGCCGGCCCATCCGCTGGGGTCGCTGTGGTAGCCGAGCAGGTAGTACCGGCTGTTGTCGAGGACGACGGCTCCAAGCCCGCCGGCGACGTCGTTGGTGTTGACCACGGCCAGGCCGCCGGTCTCCTCGGAGAGCGAAATGAGACTCTCCTGGGACAGCAGGAGCTCGCGCAGGGCCCCCCGTGAGTTGCCATACTCGAGCTGCGGGTAATCGGACCGCGCGCCAATCTCGATCAGCGGCCCGAGCTGGTCCAGTCCTCGCGGATCGATCGCGTAGACGTTGACGTTTGCGCGCTGGGCGGCGGCCACGGCCTGCTGGGCGTCTGCGACGAGGCCGGAGGCCGATCCCCGGTTGAAGGGTTCGTACACATCGTAATCGATGCCTTCGCTGAAGAGCAGCAGCGCCTTTCGCCGGCCCTGCACGTCGCTCAACCACGCGGCAACGTTCTCGATCGCGGTGAGCGTCCGCCGGGCCCTGAGGCCCCGTTCCGGATCGTCGGGGTCACGAACGGTGCGCGCGGCCTGGAGTTGTTCGGTCGTTCTGATCGGCTGAGATTCGCCGGCGAGGAAGGCCGCGTCGTCGACGGCCCGCAGATGGACGGCCAGCTTCTCGACGCTCGCCGACGGCAGCTTCCGCCCCTGGAACCGGTCGATGGCCGCCAGGAGCAGCCGGCGGCTGTTTGTCAGCTCCTGTCCCGCCTCTCCGCGGCCGCTCGTGTAGACGACGGCGGCCAGGTCGTCGGCGCCCAGGTACTGCTGGACGAAGCGCCGGGCAGCGTCCTGCACGAGCCCGGTGCGCGTCAAGGTCGTATGGAGGTCGTCGAGGAGGAGGACGTAGACGCGGCCCGCGAAGCTGCGCGTCGTCGCGCGCACATCGGCCTCGACGGGACCGGTTGCCCCGGCCGGCACGAACGGACGCTCGCTGGGCACATCGACCAGATGGAACACCGCAGGCTTCTGTGACGCACCGTTTTCCAGGATTTCGAAATCGTCTGCAGACAGGTTCCGGACGAACGCCCCCGTCTCGTCGGTGACGATGGCGTGGACCTCGACGAAGTTGACGTCGGTTCTGAAGGTGACGGCCGGCTCCTGCCCGGCGCCCGGCGGCTGCGCGGAGGGCCGGGCAGCAAGCAGGGCGCCGACGCAGACTGCCGCAATCAGCGACAGCCGCACATCCCTGCACATGGCCTTGTCAGTCTCCATCGATCACGGTCTTGGAAGGGACCACGATTATCGCACGTCCGGTTGAACACGGTCGATTCCCGCTGCGGGGCGCGCGGCCACCCTCTCCTCGCCGATTGTGGCGCGTGGGCGGACATGGTAGGCTCGGCGGACGCGGTGTCCGCACCACCGGTTCCTCCTGAGCCGATCCACCGATGAACCAATCTGGAGAGGAGTTGGAGACAACGCATGAGAGCCTTTGAAGTCGTCGCGGCCAGGGATTCCCGCCATGCGGTGGCGCTGCTCGCCGAGCACGCGCCGTCCGTCAAGGTCCTGGCGGGCGGCACGGACCTGCTGGTCGAGCTCAAGTCCTCCTCCCATGTCCCGGCCGTCATCATCGACATCTCACGCGCCCGGGATCTGAAGACCATCGCGATCACGGACGAAGGGCTCAGCATCGGCGCGTTGGTCACCCACGCTGAGATCATGCGTTCGCCGATTATCGGCGAAATGTTCCCGGCCCTGGTCGATGCGGCGCACACCATCGGGGCGGTGCAGACCCGGAATCTGGGCACGCTGGGCGGCAACCTGGTGACCGGCGTTCCCTCCATGGACAGCGGCCCCACGCTCATCGCGCTCGACGCGCGGATCACCATCGTCGGGCCGGCCGGCCGCCGGCAGATGCCGCTGGCCGAATTCTTCCTCGGACCTCGCAAGACCGTACTCAAGCCCGATGAACTGCTGGCGGAGGTCGTCATCCCGAAAGAGAACCTGGGCAAGCCGACGCAGTTTCTCAAGTTCGGCTTGCGCAGGGGACAGGCGCTGGCGTTGGTCAACGTCGCAGCCAGCCTGTGGGTCGAGCGGGGGCAGGTCTGCGTCAGGCCGCGCATCGCCCTCGGAGCCGTCGCGCCGACGGTGATCCGCGCGCTCAAAGCCGAGGCTTACCTCGAGGGGCGTACGATCACGCCGGAGGCGATGGCAGAGGCGGGCCGCATCAGTGTCGGCGAGGCGAAGCCGATCACCGATTTCCGGGCCTCCGCCGAGTACCGGCGGGATTTGATCGCGGTCCTCACCAAACGCGCCCTGGAAGGCGCCTACGCGCGGGCGCTGGCGAAGCCCGTGGAGGCGTGAGATGGCAAACGTCACGGTCAACGTCAACGGCGAGACGCGCACGGCATCGGTGCCCCCGGAAACGACACTGCTCGCGCTGTTGCGCGACAGCTTCAATCTGACCGGCGCGAAGCTCGGGTGCGACGTGGGCGATTGCGGCGCGTGCACCGTCCTCGTCGACGGTGCGGCGGTCAACGCATGCCTGATGCTGGCGGTCCAGGCCGACGGCCGCGACGTGCTGACCATCGAGGGGCTCGCCACCATGGACCGGCTGCACCCGATCCAGAAGGCCTTCGAGGATCACGGCGCGCTCCAGTGCGGGTTCTGCGGGCCCGGCGTCATCCTGTCGGCCAAGGCCCTGCTCGACGAGAGCCCCGACCCGACCTCACAGCAGATCCGCGACGCGCTCGCCGGCAACTTGTGCCGGTGCACCGGCTACACCAAGATGATCGCGGCGATCCAGTTCGCCGCGCGCGCATTGCGCGGTGAGCCGGTGGATAAGCCTGCATAGCCCGCGGCGGAGACGACCACACCATGGAAAAGAAGACAACGGTCGCCGACAAGACGGCCCGGCTGGAGACGTTGGAGGACACAGAGGAAGCGCTGCGCGTGCCGGCGATACGGCCGCCGGTGACCTATCCCCTCGAAACCCTGGTCCCGGAGGTCCGCCACCAGACGCCCGGCTGCACGGACTCGGCCAGACCAGATACATCGACGATCTGACGTTTCCCGGCATGCTGCACGCGAGGATCAAGCGGGCGGGCATCGCCTCGGCGCGGATCAAGAGCGTCGATACGAGAGAAGCCGAAGCGATGCCGGGCGTGATGGCGGTGGTGACCGGCCGCGAAATCCCCTTCAACTCCTTTGGGCCTTCGTTCAAGGATCAGCCGGTGCTGGTCGACGATCGCGTGTTCCACGCCGGCGATGGGGTTGCGGCCGTGGCGGCCGTCACCGAGCAGATTGCGAACGAAGCCCTCGAGAAGATCAACGTGGAGTACGAGGCGCTGCCGGCGGT
>JACQVC010000209.1 GCA_016209995.1 Gemmatimonadota bacterium | reverse complement strand
GTCCCACTGCGTGATCACGACGTTGCGCTCCACGCCCTGCGGCCGCGGCGGCGCCTCCGGCACCTCGCCCGCCGCGATGCGATCGGTCCAGTCGGCGAACATCGCGAGCACGCGCTGCCGCCCGAACCCGTTGAGCGCGTTGCTCATCTGGCCGCCCGCCTGGCCTGACTGGAGGCGACGCTCCCAGGCAGCCACCGACGACTCGAACTGGCCCAGTGCGGCCGGGATGGCGCGTGTGCCCGGGGTGCCGAGCTGATGACACGCCGTGCAGCCGCCGGACTTCAGCAGTCTCACCCACTGGGCCTGGTTCGTGAGATTCTCCGAGATTCCGTTCCCATCGTCTCCGGTTCCCGGGAACTCGTTTGCTTCCGGCACATGGATCAGCGAGTACCAATAGCCGGCCGGGTAGTACTGCGCCGCCGCGCGGGCATCGGGGGCCGCGACGGCGGTGAGATGGAGCGATGCGCCCGGAGACGCCTGCACCTTCTCCGAGTCCACGAGACCATAGCCGCGTACCCACACGCTGTAGTTGGCGTCGGGCAGGTCGGGCAGCAGGTAACGCCCCTGATCATCGGTGACCACGATCTTGATCAGCCGCGTAGGCAGGTCCGTCGTCTCGGCGATCACCCAAACACCCGCCTCGGGCCCACTCGGGCCGGTCACCACGCCTCCGATGTCATCCCCATCGATGATCACCGTCTGATCGGCCGGCTGGCACGCACTCAGTCCGGCCAGGCAGGCCGCGACCCAGACCATTAAGGCGGGGAATACGCATTGGCGCAGGGAAACTGGGCGTCTCATCTCACTCCTCCGTGCTTGCGCGTCTACCGGATCGCGCGGTTGTATGCCTCGGAGCCGCCGGGCGGAATGCTCAAGAACTTCCACTCCTGTCCCCGGAAGAATCTCGCCATGTGAACGATCTGCCCCACGTGGTAGGTGGTATGGGCGAGGGCGCGATGGAGCGCCTCGTGTACGGTGAGCGACTTTCCCCGGATGGTTACGGTCCGGCCGAGCTGATCGTCGCTCAGCTCCGCCAGCGTGCGGAGCGCCGTCTGCCAGCCTTCTTCCCAGTTCGCGAGAAGCTCCGCGCGCGTGACCGTTCGCCGCTCGAACTCACCCTCTCGGTTGCGCCACGGCTTCTCGCCATCGCTCGTCAGGAAGTCAGTGAACCGCGAGCGCAGGTTCCCGGACACGTGGCGGCAAATCACGGCGATCGAGTTGCCGCCCTCCGGGGTGGCGGTGCCGAGATCCGCATCAGCGAGCTGGGCGATCGCTCCCTCGGCTAGCTCCTTGTAGCGCAGCAGCTCCGTGTGGACAGATTGGACGATCGCACGCATCACGACAACCCCGAGGACCTTTCTCCCCTATACTAAGCGGCCTGGGCCGCCGCGTACGAGGCGGTCAGGGCGTCTACGAGAGGTACTGGCCGAATATGCGGGCGCCAGCATACATCCCTGCGCCAGTGCCCAGTACGCTCAATAAGAACGCCGTCATCACGCCGACGAAAGCACCGAGCCACCACCCCACGGCACCGCCCACCGACGCTCCGACCACGACCAGAAGTCCTTTCATCGTGAGCGGCGTCTACGTGCCGCCTCCGCGTACCGCGCCCGGCTCGTTCTTGTAGACCTTCCCCGCCCGCATCACGAAGACGACGCGGTTGAACGCGGCCGGGTCCGTGAGCGGATCGCCGTCCAGCGCGACGATGTCCGCCTCCAGCCCAGGCGCGATCGAGCCGATCCGGTCACCCATGTTCAGAGACTCCGCGGCGCGGGATGTCGCCGTGATCACGACCTCCATAGGGCTCTGACCACCCTGCATCGCGTACGCCACCAATTCTTGCGCGTTGCGGCCATGACCGCCCGACACCGCGTCCGTGCTGAAAACCACCTTGAGCCCGGGCACCGTGAGCGCTTCCTTGAACATCCGTACCGCGCCGGGGTGCGCGTCCTGGAGGTTGCGGAAACCCTCCGCGGTGTAGGACGCGATACCCACCATGCGCTCGCCGTTCTCGGCGTAGTTGCGGAAGAGCAGGTCGATCTGATTGCCGAAGTACATGCCCGCCTGCGCCATCACCTCGAGATCCGGCCGCTCGAGCAGCCAGCCGTGCTCGATCTGCGTACAGCCCGCTTGCGCCGCGCGCGCGACCGCATCGCCGCGGTGGGCGTGCACGACCGTGCGCAATCCATGTGCCTGCGCCTCGCCGCAGGCGGCCTCGAGCTGCTCGAGCGACAGCGTCGTGACCGCGCCCACGCGTATGCTCGTCGAGGCGAAGATCTTGATCACATCGGCGCCGGCCGCCGCTTTCTCGCGGACGAACTGCCGGATCGCCTCGGGCGATCCCGTGTTCTCGTCGATCGAGCCGAGCGAGGTGAGCACGCGCGGCCCCGGCAGCGTGCCCCGCGCGATGAACTCCTTGAGCCCCGCGTCCTCGGGGCCGCCCAGGCTCTGGAGCGTCGTGACCCCGCTCATGAGCGAGCGGTACGCGCTCTCCAGCGCGAACAGCGTCAGGTGTCCGGGGTCTTCCTGGTCCTCCGGATCGTGCAGCCGGCCGTTCGCATCGAAGTGCCGGCCAATGTGCACGTGGGTGTCGATGTACCCGGGCAGCACCGTGAGCGCGGTGAGGTCGTGGGTCTGCCCGCCGCCGACCGTGCCGCTGGGCACGATCTCCGCGATACGACCGTCGCGTACGATGATATCCTGATTCTCGAGCACGCCCCCGCGGCCATCGAGGATGCGCGACGCGCGCAGCACGATTGCGTCGGCCTCCTGACGGGTGGGCGGTACCTCCTGAGCGCACGCGATGAGGCCGAAGACGAGCAGCCACCCGGTCGCCGCAAGCTGCGGTGGCCGCACGTACGAGGGTAAGACCGCGCGTCCCATGAATGGGCTCCGCAAAGCCATCGAGGACGGCAGGTGAAGCGGACGCCCTCCGCATCACCCTGTTGTGGAAGGAGATCGTACTCCGCGCCGATCCGGCGCGTCAAGGGTGGCGAGTCGCCGCCGCTTACGACGTCAAGAACGGAGCCAGGTCACCGGCCCCACGAATCCATGGCTGAATGGGCCGGCGGCGAGAGCCACGGATCTGTGGGGCTGTCACACGGATCCTTCGGAGCGCTTGCGCCGAGCGTCAGCCAAACGCCAAACTAGCTGCACTCGGTTCCCTCATCGTGACTGCTTAACCTCACAGCCTCTCGTCGGTGGAGGTGGACTCATGCGGTCTCTGACTCTGGCCGGTCCCGCCTGTTTGCTGGCTCTGTTTGCCTGCGCGCCCGACGACCCCGTACCGGCGCTCGCCGAGGCGGTGCGCGCCGCGGTTACGCAACAAGGCTTGGAAGAGCACACCAGGGCGATCGTGCAGCACGAGCGTCCGTCGGGCAGCGCGGGCGAGAACGCGGCTATCGACCACCTCGTGGCGACGCTCGAGGCGGATGGGATCCCGGTCGAAGTTCACACCATACAGGCGTATGCCAGCGACCCGGTGTCGGCGAGCGTCGAGGTGATGGGTGGCGGCTTCGCCCCCAAGGCGATCACCGAGTCGTTCTCCGCGACGGCGCGGCGTCTCGAGGCCCGGCTCGTTGATGCGGGGGGGATGGGCGACTTGCCGCGCGAGCCGGGAACGGGCGAGCGGATGGTCGTGGCGGGCCAGGGCATGGCGAGCGCGTCGGTGCGCGCGAAGCCGCTGGACGTGGCGGGCGCCATCGTGCTCGTGGACGGGCAGCCACGCGGCGGACCGGTCGTGTTGCTGCAGCAGCTGGGTGCGGCGGGCGTGATCTTCGTGAACGCAGGGGAGCGCCTGACCGATCTGATCGCGACGACCACCTGGGGCATACCGTCACTGCTCAACTACGATCGCCTTCCGGCCATCCCCGTTGCCCACATCACCCGCAGCGCGGGCGAAGATCTGAGAACACGCCTGAGCCGCGGCCCGGTCCGCCTGCGCATGAGCGCGGAGGCGAGCACGGGTTGGAAGCCGCTACGCGTGGCGGTCGCCCGCATTCCCGCGCCCGACGCCAACGCACCCTACGTGCTGTTCGGCGGACACATCGACGCGTGGTATCACGGGGGCACGGATGAGGGCGCGTCCAACGCGGCGATGCTCGAGCTGACGCGCGCGTTCTTCCGCAATCGTCAGCTCCTGCGGCGAGGACTGGTGGTGGCGTGGTGGCCGGGGCACAGCAACGCACGCTACTCAGGCTCGACCTGGTTCTCCGACCATTACTTCGACGAGCTGCGCAGCCGCGGCCTCGCCTACGTGAACATCGACGGTATCGGCCAGACGGGCGCGAAGGAGTTCGGCGCGGCCGCCACGGCGTCGCTCGCCGGCCTGGCGACGGACGTAGTGCTCAGTGCCACCGGTCAGGAGATCGAGCCGGGGCGCCCCGGCGGCAACTCCGATCAATCGTTCAACGGTATCGGCCTGCCGCTGTTCCAGATCAACCACTCGCGGCTCGAGGAAGATGGCGGCTACTGGTGGTGGCATACGGTCGACGATGACATCGACAAAGTCGACTATGCCATTCTCGAGACCGATACCGAGCTGTACGCCGATGCCTTTGCCACGATGCTGGCTGCGCCGATCTTTCCCGTCGACCTGGTGGCCGAGGTCGGCGGGCTCGGCGAAGCGCTCGCGGACATCGCGGCGACGGCCGGGGATCGCTTCGACCTGAGCGAGGCACAGGCGAGGCACGGGCGGCTGCTCGAGATCGTCACGGCCATTCAGGGCTCGCTGCCGGCGAGGGGCAGCGCAGCGCTCGACCTGGGCTTGGTCGGGATCCTGCGCCCCCTCCACAGGGTGCTGTACGTGCCGCTCACGCCCTACCACATGGACTCCGGCTCCGAGAGGGGCCCATTGGCCGGACTCGCGGCCGTGCGCACGCTCGCGGAAGAAGAGCCGGGCACGGACCGCTACCGCTTCGCCGAGACTCTGCTGATCCGCGAGCGGAACCGGTTGCTGGAAGCGCTGGATGAGGCGACCGCTGCGGCCGAGCGGCTGCGGGCCAGCCTGTGAGGGCGACGGTACGCGGGGGCCGTGCGGCGTCGGAGAAGGAGAGCGAACGGGTCCGTGACACCGCGCGAGCGGCGCACGCTGCCGAGGCGCGGTTCGCGATAGGAGGGAAGGTGAGCGCGATGCGTGGGATAGCGTGGACCTGCACCCTGGTGAGCGTTGCCGTTTCGACGGCCTCGCCCACCCTCGCCCAGAACGCCGGGCGCGACTGGCCGGTCTGGGGCGGCGATACCGGCGGCACCAAGTACTCGACCCTCGCACAGATCGACCGCACGAACGTCAGCCGGCTCGCGGTCGCGTGGACCTGGGAGACGGGTGAGAAGCCGGTCCCGGCTCCGCGACTGACCAACCGCGAGGTGCGCGTACAGCCGGGCAGCTTCGAGGTCACGCCCATCGTGATCAACGACACGATGTACGTCGTGACGCCGTACAACCGCGTGGTCGCTCTGGGTGCACGCGACGGCCGTGTGTTCTGGGAGTACGATCCTCGGGCGTACGATTGGGGCCAGCCGCCGAACGGAACGGGCTACGTGCACCGTGGCGTCGCGATCTGGACCGGTCGCGATCCCGAGAGCGGCAGAGATCAGCGGCGCATCTTCCTGAATACGCGCTGGCGGCTGATCGCGCTGGACGCGGCCAGCGGGAAGGTGATCCCGACCTTCGGACATCGCGGTGAGATCGATCTAACCGAGCACCTCCCGTGGCCGACCAATCGTCTGCACTACACGCAGACCTCACCCGCGGTGATCTACCGCGACCTGGTCATCATCGGGAATGGAGTCGGAGATCGCCTGGTCTACCGCAACGATCCTCCGGGGCTCATGCAGGCGTTCGACGTGCGGACCGGGAAGCTGGTTTGGAAGTTCAACCTGATCCCGCAAGACGGAGAGCTCGGCGCCGAGACGTGGGAGGGCGGGTCGAGTCGCGAGTGGGGGCACGTGAACGTCTGGGCGCCTTTCACGCTGGATGCACAGCGCGGACTGCTCTACCTGCCCGTCACCACGCCCAGCAGCGACTATTACGGCGGGCACCGCAAGGGCGATAACCTCTTCGCGGAGAGCCTGCTCTGTCTCGACGCCGCCACGGGCCGGCGAGTGTGGCACTTCCAGCTCGTGCGCCACGGGCTGTGGGACTACGACGGTGCGGCGGGCCCGCCCGCGCTGCTGACCATGCGCGCGAACGGCCGCACCATCGACGCGGTCGCGGCGACCGCGAAGACCGGATTCCTGTACGTGTTCGATCGGGTAACGGGCGCACCGGTCTGGCCCATCGAGGACCGCCCCGTACCGCCCAGCGACGTGCCCGGCGAGCGCGCTGCACGCACGCAGCCATTCCCGACCAGGCCCGCGCCGTACGCGAGGCAAGGGTTCACGGAGAGCGATCTCATCGATTTCACACCCGAGCTGCGCGCACAGGCGCTCGAGGTGATCCGCGGACTGCGGTATGGCCAGCTGTACACGCCGCCCTCGCTCGAGGGCACGATCGCGCTGCCCGGCATCCTGGGCGGCGCCAACTGGGGTGGGCCGGCCGTGGACCCCGAGACCGGCGTCCTCTACGTGAAGGCCTCGAACCAGCCGGCCCTGCACAAGCTGGCCAGGTCGGATGGGACGCGGTCGGAGGCCGATTACGAGGTGGACCGCGAACGGCGGAACCTGGCCCTGCCGAACGGGCTGCCCATTCTGAAGCCTCCCTACGGCACGCTGACGGCCGTCGACCTGAACACCGGCGAGCACCGCTGGCAGGTGCCCGTAGGAGACTCGCCCGAGGTGCGCGAGCACGCGGCGCTGCGGGGCGTCTCGCTGCCGGCGAAGCTCGGCGCCGTGGGCGCCACCGGACCGATCGTCACACGCGGCGGGCTCGTATTCGTGACCGGTGGCTCGAACAGCCTGCACGCCTTCCACAGCGCTACCGGCGAGTTGCTCTGGGAGTACGACCTGGGTAATCGCTCGAACGCGAATCCGATGACGTACCAGGCGGGCGATGGACGTCAGTACGTCGCGATCGCGGTAGGGGAGGGAGAGACGGCGAAGCTCGTGGTGTTCGCGTTGTCGGGTGGGCGGTGACCGCAGGGCGGCACCGGCGCGGTAGTGCTACGCTCCCTTCGCCTCGGGCCGCTCTGCGTCCTCTTCGCCCAGCCACTGCTTCGCCCACACCCTGACTGTGCCTACGAGCTCCCGCACGGCCCGCTGCTTCACCACGTAGTCCCGAACGCCTAACCGGTACGCCCGCTGCTTGTCCGCTTGCTCCGCGGACACGGTGAGCACCACCACCGGAACCGGGACCAGATCCTGGTGACTCTGGAGCCAGTCGAGCAGCTCGAAGCCCGTACCGTCCAGCAAGCGCAGATCCATGACGACGAGCGCCGGCAGCGGATAGTGCTTCCGGTTGTCGTACGGCGGCTCACCCGCGAGGTACATCTTCGCTC
>JACQVC010000208.1 GCA_016209995.1 Gemmatimonadota bacterium | reverse complement strand
GTCCAGGGCAAGCTCGAGACAGCGCGTCCGCGGGCAGGCTGCGCGGTGGTCGAGATCCGTGAGCCATTTTCGCGCATAATCGTGTTCCCTAGCGGCGCCATCTCACCACTCGAGCGGCGCTGATGAGCAGTCGGAGCGACGCTCTGGCCATCGAGGAACCGCCGAACGGCCTGCCTCCGTGCAGAGCACCTCGTTTCGGAGGCCCGAGCCCGCCCGACATAAGATTGAGATGTGCCGGGAGGCCAGTGTGCTGACGCGGATCTTCCACCCGACGGACTTTTCACCGGCCAGCGACGCGGCGTTCGTTCACGCCCTGAAGCTGGCGCTCGCAAGCCACAGTTCCCTGACGATCTTCCACTTCGCGCGCGGGGCCGAGGCCGAGGACCACGGCCACGAGTTTCCCCAAATCCGGGAGACGCTCACCCAGTGGGGTCTGATCCAGCCCCAGAGCCCGCGGGACGCGGTGGGCGCCCTTGGGCTGCGCGTGCGCAAGGTTGAAGTGGAGGGTGACGATCCGACCGCCGCCGTTCTGGACTATCTCGGGGACCATCCCGCCGATCTGATGGTACTGGCCACGTACCAGCGTAGTGGCGTCGCCCGATGGCTGTACCGGGAGATCGCGTCCCCACTGGTCCGGCGGTCGGCGCTGATCGCGCTGTTCGTGCCGCCCGGAGCGGACGGCTTCGTGGACTTCCACACAGGTCGCGTCCGCCTGCAGCGAATCCTGCTGCCGATCGACCAGCACCCGCATCCAGGTCCGGCGATCGAGATGCTGCCGGCGATCATGAGAGGCTTCCACCAGGGGACCGTGACGGTCGAGCTGCTGCATGTGGGCACCGCCGCAACCATGCCGCGCTTCCACCTGCCCAAGGCAGACGGCTGGATCTGGACGACGCGTCTGACACAGGGTGACCCCGTCGACGAGATTCTACGCGCGGCGGCCGACGGGGCGGACCTGTTGACCCTGACGACGGAAGGTCGGCGGGGATTCTTCGACGCGCTGCGGGGCAGTACCACGGAACGGATCGTCCGAGGTGCCCGCTGTCCCGTCCTCGCTGTACCGACGGTTGTGCCCGTGGACGCCGGCAGTTGGGCGGTCGAACCGATGCTCCCCAGCCCCGCCAGACCCTGAGTCCTGGCCCCGCTTCCCGCCGCGGTCGGGAGCCGGAAGAATGCCGGACGACAAATCAGGCGGCACGCGAAACACATCGGTGTATAAGAGTGCGTATCCGGCCGGCGAAGATGGCGGTCCCGGTTTTGGAGAACTGACCTGGCGAAGAGCGTAACGGCCAGCAACTTCGCCTGGGGTGGGGGGCGTGTGTGAAGATACTCGAGAGGACGAGGATACTGATTGTCGGCGACAAGGGGTCCGTGCTGGAGTTTCTCCAGGGACGGATAGACTTCTTCTGGCCGCCTGACATACCAGGCAAGACCACCGCGGTGTTCTGTGCATGGGCAGACGAGGCCATCGAGGCCATCAAGGAGTATGAGCCCGAAGTCCTTCTCCTCAATTATGCGTTTCGAGCGGATGAAATGACGGGGAAGGACGTGGCGCGTTGGATTGACCGGAATTACCGGGCACCCATTCGCGTGGCCGCGTATTCCGAGCGTCCCGACGAAGATTTACGCGAGCTCTTCAAAGGCACTGAGTGCGTCAAGCACTTCATCCTCGGAGATCGCGTCAAGGAGTTCGTCGAGGAGTGCACAAGAAAGGAGAAAGCCGACGGCGACTAGCTGGAAACGTACTCGCGAGGCCGTAGAGTCACGAGAGCGATGCCCCGCGTCCGGCTCACACCGGCCCTCGCTTCGTCTCGTTTGCAGTCAATCGATCTTCAGGGTGGGGACGAGAAGACACTCGGGCGCGGCGCCCCGATTGCTGATATCCCACAGGACCGCGTGATAGGAGACTTCTGAATGGCCGCTGGCTTCGACGCCGCCCATTCGGTATGCTGCTGGACGTCTTTGACCATCGGAGCCGTTCATGACGCCCAGACCGTCCCTCCGCTGGCGCCCGGCCGTGGCGGCTTTCGTGCTCGCCGCGGCGAGCGGAGTCGCATGCGGAAGCCAGCCGGGCGAGCCTGCCGCCGATGCCTTCGTGGGCTTCGCCGGCGGGCCCTCCGGTGGATCCTTCTTTCCCGCCGCGGGCGCGGTGGCGACGGTGGCTCAGCAGCAGATTCCCGAACTGAAGGTTTCGGTCGAAGGTACGGGAGGCTCCGGTGAGAACGTCCGGCTGGTGGGCAACCGCGATTCCGACATGGGCGTCGCGTACGGGGCGGACCTGCACGCGGGCTACTTCGGGACCGAAGACTTCGCCGGGGCGCCGCAGGCCGACCTGCGGGCGGTGGGACTCCTGTTCTGGGGGTACGGTCATCTGGTCACGCTCAAGAGCAGCGGCATCCAGGCTATCGCCGACCTCGCGGGGAAGCGCCTCGACATCGGCGGAGCCGGGACCGGGTCGGCGCTGACCGGAGAACGGCTTTTCGGCCACCTCGGCTTGCTCGACAAGATGCGCGTCTCCTATCTGGGCGGGTCGGCGGCCTCGGCCGCGCTCAAGGACGGTCAGGTCGACGCCTATCATTGGGTCTCCGGCGTGCCGAACGCCGCCGTTCTCGACACCGTCGCGACGCACGACGTGGTCCTCCTCGACCTGGCCACGGCCGCGGAGGAGTCGGGGTTCCTCGAGGCCTATCCGTTCTACGCCGCTGGCGAGATCCCGGCAGGCGCCTATCGCGGGATCGCCGCGCCGGTGCGGACGATCCTGATCGGGACCTACTGGATCGTCAATCGCGGTGTCTCAGACGACGTGGTGTACGACATGGCCCGGGCGGCCTACTCGTCGAAGGGATACGCCTTCGCGCGACAGGCGTTCGAGCCGCTCAAGGACATGACCCCGGATCAGGCCCTGCAAGGGTTGACGGTGCCGCTGCACGCGGGCGCCGAGCGGTACTGGGCAGAACTCGGCCTCGACATCCCCGAGCGTCTCCGAGCCCGGTGAAGCTGCAGACGATCGCCAGCCCCCGGCCGCTGGCAGGGGCGTACCGGCAGATCACCCAGGTCGTCGCGGCCCTGTTCGCGGCCACCTACCTCTACACGGCCGGCTTCGGGGTGTTCTCTCCCGAGAGTCACCGCGCCCTCTTCCTGGGCTTCACGCTGGTGCTCGCGTTCTTCTGCTTCCCGGCGGGACGCCGTTCGCCGCGCGCCCGCTTCAGCGCGCCAGACGTGGTGCTGGCCGCGGCGGCGGTCGCGGTCACGGCCTACTTCATCTGGGAGTACCCGACACTGGTGCGCCGCGCGGGGGAATATACGTCGACCGACGTCGGCCTCGGCCTGGTGGCCATCATCATCAGCCTCGAGGCCACGAGGCGGGTGGTCGGACCGATCGTGCCGATCGTCAGCGTCGGGGCGCTGCTCTTCGCGTCGCGCGCCGTCGCGCCCCATCTGCCGGCGCTCGTCGCCCATCGCGGCTTTCCCGCCGATCGCATCATCGCCTACCAGTACGCCACCATCGAGGGACTGTACGGCACGGTCACCTACACGTTCGCGACGCACGTCTTCCTGTTCGTGATCTTCGGGGCGTTCCTGGCGCGATCGGGGGTCGGGCAGTTCTTCATCGAGCTGCCGTACGCCCTGCTCGGCCGGAGTCCCGGCGGCGCCGGGAAGGTGGCCGTGGCGGCGAGCGCGCTGCTGGGCTCGGTCACGGGCAGCCCGACCGCGAACACGGTGGCGACGGGGACCTTCACGATTCCGTTGATGAAGCGGACCGGCTACTCGCCGCACGTGGCGGCAGGCATCGAGACCGCCGCCTCGACGGGGGGCCAGTTCCTCCCGCCCGTCATGGGGGCGGCGGCGTTCTTCATGGTGGAGTTCACCGGGATTCCCTACATCGAGGTTGTGGCGCTTGCCGCCGTGCCTGCGCTGATCTATTTCGTCAGCGTGATGGCGATGGTGCACTTCCAGGCGGCCCGCGAGCGTCTGGTGCCGGCAGAGACGGCCGACCTGCCCGACTGGCGCGGCGTACTGCGGCGTGGATGGTACCTGGTGCTGCCGCTCGCCGTGCTCCTGGCACAACTCGTCGGCGGGCGGAGTCCGGGCGTCGCGGCCTTCTGGGCCATCGTGGCCACGGTGATCGTGAGCTGGGTGAATCGGGACACGCGGATGGGGGCGCGGGCGATCCTCGCCGCGCTCGTCGACGGCGCCCGGAACACGCTGCTCGTGGCC
>JACQVC010000206.1 GCA_016209995.1 Gemmatimonadota bacterium | reverse complement strand
ACCTGATACAGCGCCTCGGCCTCGAGATAGTACGGCTCGAGGTCCTCGTACCCGAGTAATTCGAATGTGTGTCGTTGGACACCAGGAGGCTCCGATGGTCTCGAGTGGACTCGGCATCCTCGTCACGACAAGGGTGCCACCTCGCAGTACACCTTGATCGCTTCTTTGGCTGACGTCAGCGTCCGCATCAGCTGGTCGTAGTTCTCCAGACCTTTCACCGGATGGGTGAGGAGACGGGGCAGCCAGCCCGGATCGGTCGCTTCGGCCTGGGCGAGGAACCGCGCGCCACGCGTGAAGTCCGCGCAACTGGCGTTGACACTGCCGAATGCCACCTTGTTCCCGAGCACGAACCCCTGATTGATCCGGTCCGCCGGCACGTCGATCGTCCGGTCGCCGCCCGTCACGCTCACCTGGGCGAGGACGCCGTTCTTGCCGAGCACGTCCATCGCCTCGAAGACGAGCGGCGAAAATCCTGTCCCTTCCAGGATGAAATCGAACGGGCCGTGCTCAGCAGACGCCTGCGTCAGGCTCTGATCCTGCGTGCTCACGTATCGGGCGCCGATGTGTGCCAGCAGGTCCGCGTTGAGGTACGGAGGCCGCGTGAGGCCCAGAGCCAGGACCTCGAGGCCGCGCAGCCGAAGCAGCAGGCAGGCGAGCAGGCCCAGAGGGCCGGCGCCCAGCACGGTCGCCCGGCGCGGCGTCCAGACGTGCAGGCGGCGCTGAATCTCGTAGGCCTGATTGATGGCCTTCTCCGCGATGCTCGTCGGCTCCATCAGCACGGCGACCGCCTTGAGCGCCGGCGCAATTGTCACCAGGAAGTCCGCCGAATCGGCGCAGTACTCCGCCAGAAACCCATGACGCAGATTGATGCCCCGCTCCAGATACGTGTCGTCGGTCGTCATGTCTTGCAGGCCAATCCGGTCGTAGACGCTCGTCGGAACTCGGGAGCTGCCTCGGGCGGAACCTCTATGATAGGCAGGTGGCGACACGAACGCGGGGCCTCATCGACGGTCTCCGGGCACGCGATCCGGTCGCCCTTCACGGCGCGGTCAATCAGCACGCGCGACGGATCTATCGCACGGCCCGCGGCATGGGGTTCTCGGCGAGCGAGGCGGAAGACCTGTCGCAAGAGGTGTTCGTGACCTTCCTCGAGACGATCGACCGCTTCGAGGGCCGGTCCACCATCAGCACGTGGCTGTTCGGCATCCTCCACCACAAGGCGCAAGAGCGGCGTCGATCGTACACTCGCGACGCGCTGGCGGATTCGATTGACGATGTCTTCGAGGCGCGGTTCGACGACCGAGGCTCATGGAGTCGGTCACCGATCCAGGCCGATCGTCTCGTGGCGTCGCATCAAACGGCGGAGGCCCTGCGCGACTGCCTCACGGGCTTGCCGGAGCAGCACCGCGAAGTGTTCCAGCTTCGACAGGTCGAAGATCTGTCGGCGGCGGAAGTCGGCGGGATCCTCGGCTGCACGATCAACCACGTCGGCGTGTCGTTTCACCGGACTCGCATTCGATTGCGCGCGTGCCTGGAGGGGAAGGTTGGCGGCGGTCCGGATGATGACCTGCAAAGAGGTGTCGACGCTCGTCTCGACGGAAGGGTTGGCGACCGCGCCTTTCGGGTGCGGCTGGCGCATGCAGGGCGGCTTGCGTGGTTCGGCACGGAGCCCGGGCGCGCCGGCGTGACGCCCAACGGCACATCTGCCGGACTGCTGTGACAGAAGAGGAACATCGTCTCCAGGAATCGCGCGAACGCCGCAAGCACTGGAAGCGGTGGGGCCCCTACCTCAGCGAGCGCGCGTGGGGGACCGTGCGCGAGGACTACAGCCCGCATGGGACGGCCTGGGAAGACTTTCCTCACGACCACGCCCGATCACGCGCGTATCGATGGAACGAAGACGGGCTCGCCGGCTTTTGCGACCGACATCAGAACATCTGCTTCGCCTTGGCCCTCTGGAACGGCCGCGATTCGATCCTCAAAGAACGTCTGTACGGACTGACCGGCAACGAAGGCAATCACGGCGAGGACGTCAAGGAGTACTACTTCTACCTCGACGCGACGCCCACGTATTCGTACGCAAAGTGGCTGTACAAGTACCCCCAGGCTGCGTTTCCGTACGCACAGCTTCTCGCGGAAAACCGAAGACGCGACAGGCGCGCGCCCGAATACGAGCTCACCGACACGGGGGTGTTCGACGGCGATCGCTACTTCGACGTGCAGGTCGAGTACGCGAAGGCCGACGTGGAGGACGTGCTCATCCGCATCACGGCGACTAACCGCGGTCCGGAACCGGCGATGCTCCACCTGCTGCCGACCATCTGGTTTCGCAACACCTGGTCGTGGGGCCACGGCGAACCACGGCCGCGGCTGGCGCAGTCAGGCGCTGCCTCTGGCGCGATCGTCGAGCTCGAGCACGCGTACTATGGGCGCCGCTGGCTGCATTGCGACGGCGAGCCGGATCTGCTCTTCACCGAGAACGAGACGAACCACCAGCGCCTCTTCGGAGTGGGCAACGGCTCCCTGTATGTGAAGGACGGCATCAACGATTACGTCATCCATGGCCGGACCGGTGCCGTCAACCCCGCCCGCGTTGGCACCAAAGCCGCCGCGCACTATGCGACGGAGATCGCGCCTGGCGAGACGATCGCGCTCCGACTGCGGCTCGCTGATGACACGATCCCGAACACGCGCGCCTTCGGGCGCGCCTTCGATCGGACAGTCGACCTCCGACAGGGCGAGGCCGACCGGTTCTACGCGGAGATCATTCCCTCGGCGCTCTCGGCCGACGCCCGCCAGGTCATGCGCCAGGCGATCGCCGGCCTCCTCTGGTCCCAGCAGTTCTACCACTACGTCGTCGACGAGTGGTTGAGCGGCGACCCCGCGCAGCCGCCGCCGCCCCTCGAGCGCCGCTCGGGCCGGAACCATCAGTGGATGCACCTGTACAACTCGGACGTCATCTCGATGCCCGACAAGTGGGAGTATCCCTGGTACGCCACCTGGGACCTGGCGTT
>JACQVC010000205.1 GCA_016209995.1 Gemmatimonadota bacterium | reverse complement strand
GCTCGATCAACGATAATCTGCTGAAGGTGCGGCAGCCGCGGCTCTGCCAGCGGTGTCACATCGAGGCACGACATCCGACCACGCCCCAGGGGCCCACGGCTCGTTTCGCTTTCAACCGGTCCTGCACGAACTGTCACTCCCAGATCCACGGCTCTAACCACCCGTCCGGGGTGCGGTTTCACAGGTAAGGCGTGGCGAATGCGGACTAGCTCTGTTTCCGGTGGAGGACAGCGAATCATGTCGATCATGTCACTTGTACGCAGCCTTCGAGGCCTGGTAGCCGTCAGCGGGCTCCTGCTGTTCTCCGCGACCGCTGCGGCGCAGGTGCCGAACCGCCGGGGTGAGGTCCAGTTCGGGTCGCGGCAGATCTACGGCTCGCTGGGATCGTCCAAGTTCCTCGAGTATCGCTCGATCCCCGAGGGCTTGTTCGTAAGCCAGGCCTCCCTGGATCTGGACTGGCCCGAGCAGGGTTACTATCTGAGCCTCTGGGGCAGGGATCCGCTGGAAGGGGACCGGACGTTCCGACTGGAGGCGGGCCGATACGGGCGGCTTGCCTTCACCTTCAATTTCGACAAGACGCCCCATCTCTTCACGACGGCCGGGCGCAGCATTTATGGCCGGTCCGGCCCCGGGGTTTTCACGATTCCGGACCAGCTCCAGCAAAGCCTCAAGACGATCCTGGCGACGGACACGGATCCGACCCGCTCCGGCGTCCAGCCGGACCTCGCCGCACTCCAGGCCGTGGTGGAGGGTGTGGCCCAACCGGTGGACCTCGACCTGCGCCGGGAGAAGGGGACCGCGAGCCTGCGCTACACGCCCACGCCCGCGTGGGACTTCCAGGTGCAGTACTCCCTGGAGAACCAGCGGGGCGCTCGACCCTTCGGGGCCACCTATTCCTTCACCCCGATGGAGCAGCCCGAGCCCATCGACTACAGAACGCACGAGATCCGGGCGAACGTGGAGCGGGCGGGTAAGAGCTGGGTGATTCAGGCGGGCTACAGCGGGTCGCTCTACCGCAACGAGGTGGACGTATTGGTGTTCGACAACCCCTTCCAGCCCACCGACGCAGCCGGGAATCCGTCACGGGGTCGCATTGACCTGTATCCCGACAACGCGGCGCACCAGGGCACGCTTGCGGCGGCGGTCAGCCTCCCGCTCCAGAGCCGGTTGACCGCCACCGGGTCGTACGGGGTGTTCTCTCAGAATGACCCGTTTCAGCCGTTCACCATCAACTCGGCGATAGCGAACGTGCCGGCGCTGCCGGCCACGAGCGCCGACGCGCGCATCGCGACGACCCTCTTCAACTCGGCTCTAACGACGCGGCCGGTCCCCGGTCTTTCCCTTAGCCTCCGGTACCGGTTCTACGAGCGGAACAACGAGACGCCGAGCCTGGTTTTCCCGGGCTACGTGCGGACAGACCAGACCGTGGCGGCGGTGGCCCGGCGCAACCTGCCGCTGGCGTACTCTCGGCAGAACGCATCGCTGGACGCCTCCTGGCAGATCCTCGGGCCGCTCACTCTCCGGGGCGGATACGAATGGGAGGGGTGGGAGCGCGACTTCCGCGAGAGCCTGACGACGGACGAAAACACCGTGAGCGGGGCGCTGGACATCACTCAAGGGGGCTGGCTCTTCCTCCGCGCGGCCTTCCGCAGGTCCGACCGGACGGTTGGACATTACGAGGCCGAGCGAGTGATCCATGAGGCTTTCCCCGCGGGCGAGCCGGCTGGCACCCTCGAGCCTCTCGAGGAGCTCCGCAAGTTCGACCAGGCCGCTCGCGAGCGGAATCGCGCGGAAGTCATCGCCCGCGTGAACCCTGGTGACAGGCTGAGCCTCTCGGCCAGCTACACCCTGACCGATGACGACTACCACGAGTCCGAGTACGGGCTCTTCCAGAACAAGAGTCAGGGCCCGGCCGTGGAGTTGAACTACAGCCTGTCGCCCCGCGTGAGCCTCTTCGCCGAGTACGCATGGGAGGAGAACACCTCGAACATGCGGTCGCGGCAGCGCCAGCCGGGGAACGATAAGCCGAACAACGACTGGAGAAGCGACATCCAGGACCGCATCAACATGTATGGCGTGGGGCTATCCGGGCAGCTCGTCCCCGAGAAGCTGGCGCTGGACCTTGGCTACAACCTGTCCGACGGGACCGGCCAGACGAACAGCTGGACGCCGGAGACGCCCGACCTCGTCACCACCGCAATGGACTACCCGCAGATCGTCAGCGACCTGCATGTCCTGAACGCCGCCCTGCGCTATCAATTCGGGGCCGCCCTGGAGGCCCGGCTCGATTACCGGTTCGAAAGGTACGACCAGGCTGACTTCGCCCTGGATTCCATGACGCCCTTCATGGGGTTCGTGGAAGCCGCTTCAGCGGGGACCGTTTTCCTGGGAGGGGTTCGCCCCGACTACCGCGCCCACGTGACATCGGTGAGCTTCGGCTACCGGTTCTGAGCACCTCAGCGAGCTGCTAAGGCCACGCTCATCAGGGTCGGGACGAGCACACAGCAGGTC
>JACQVC010000207.1 GCA_016209995.1 Gemmatimonadota bacterium | reverse complement strand
TCGGCCCTCACCTCTGCCCCGGCCTGAGGCGATACCTCGGCCGGCTCGGCTTCTTCCACTTGGAACGCTTCGACGTCCAGGGCGGTCTCACCTGGCGAGGGCTCGGACTCGACGGTCAGCGAGGCAGCACCTGCGGTCCACCCCTCCAGGCCGACCTCCTCGAGGCCCAAGCCGAGATCCGCGGGCTCATCCGCGACCGGCTGCGCGGCTACCTCCTCCGGCTCCGCACTACCCAACTCCTTCAGTCGCAGCATAACCGTCGCATCGTCGATGCCGAGCTCCACCAAGCGACGGTAGTGCTGCACGGCTTCTCCGGTTTGACCGCCGGCATCTTCGAGCTCGGCCAGGTTCCGCAGCGCCACCACATTGTCCGGGTCCAGCTCGAGCGCGCGCACGAAGGCTTGCAGGGCCGAACCGCTATCCCCGCTGTCGCGAAAAACCCAGCCCGCGATCACGTGCCCGGTGGCATAGGCAGGGTGGCGCAGCAAGCCCTGCTCCACTACCGCTCTCGCGCGCGTGAGGTTTCCCGTCTTGCGGTACGCGTCGGCGAGCGGCGCGAAGAGCCGACCGCCCGGTTCATTCTGGAACCGTTCCTCGAGGGCCGCGATCTCCCGATCCGGTACCTGTGTCACGACTTAACTCCCTATTGCCTGCGGGACCGGTTCGAACGGACGGTGCTCGGGGCCACGTCTGACCATGGAGGTGGGAGGCGCATGGCTCGAAGATAAGGACGCATTCCGAAGAGTGTCAACGCGCTGCCCGCCCTCCCCGCTCACGCCTCACGCCCCCACACCACCCACGCCGAAGCGGGTTCGCGGGTGAGGGGGTGAGTCCACCCCTCCACACATTCCGCCGTGAATGTGGCCGCCGGGAGCGGTCTAACCCGCGAACCGCCAACCCGCGAACCCGCTGGGGAAGGTGGTTGGACGGGACGGGTCGTGCTTGAGAGGCCGTGCCGTCCTGATTAACTTTTGGTTTCTCCAGTACCCTTCTTGAGCGCGGACGCGCGGGGTCGATGCCGTATGATGCGGACAATGCGAGAGAACACGAAGTGGATCATGCTGGTAACAGCATTGGCGTTCGTGGGTCTCATGGTGTTCGAGTGGGGAATGGACATAACCGGCCGCAGCACCGGCTTCGCGGGCGAGCTGGGGCGAGTGAACGGCTCGCCGGTGGGCTACGACGCGTACATGGCAACGTACCGCCTCTTGTACGATCAGGCACAGACCAGTCAGACCGAGCCGATCACTACGGAACAGAACGCTCAGCTCGAGGAAATGGCCTGGAACCAGCTCGTCACGCAGATCCTGATCCAGCAGGAACTGGCCCGCCGTGGGATCGAAGTCACGGACGATGAGATCCGCCAGGCCGCGTTCGTGAGTCCGCCCCCCGAGTTCATGAGCAACGAGTTGTTCCAGACCGATGGACGTTTCGACCTGACGAAATATCAGCAATACCTTTCGAGTCGCTCGTTCGACCAGGAGCTGCTGCTCCAGCTCGAGGCCTACTACCGGGATGTCATACCGCGCTCGAAGCTGCTCCGCCAGGTCACGCAGGGCGTGTATGTCTCGGACGCGGAGCTGTGGGAGCGCTGGCGGGACACGAACGAGCGCGTGAGCGTCCGCTACGTCGCCTTTCCGCCCGACCGCCTCGTGCCGGACAGCACGGTCTCGCTCACCGAGGGGGAGATCGAGGCGTACTACGATACGCATCGCGAGGATTTCGCTACGCCCGCAACCGCGACGGTCAAGATCGCAGCGGTAACGCGTGGCGCCTCGGCGGCAGATACCGCCTCCGCCCGCGCACGTGCCCTCGAGATCCGGCAGGAGATTCTGGGCGGCGCGGACTTCGGTGAAGTCGCCCGCCGTGAATCCGCCGACTCGGCCTCAGCCGCCGCAGGTGGCGACCTGGGGACCGTGCGCCGCGGGCAGATGCTCCTGGGTCTCGATGAGGCCGTGTTCAACACGCCGATCGGAAGGCTGTCAGAACCCGCGCTGTCGACGCTCGGATTCCACATCGTGCGTGTCAACCGCCGCACCGGCGATGAGGCGACCGCGCGCCATATCCTGATCCGGATCGAGACGGGAGAGGAGACCGAGCTCGCTGAGCTGACCCTGGCGGATTCGCTGGACGTGCTCACGCGACGCAATACGCTGGACGAGGCCGCGGCCGCGCTGTCGCTGCCGGTGCGCACGATCGACATCACGCGCGACTTCCCGTTCGCAGCCGGAGTCGGCCGCGTCGGCGAGGGGGCGGTATGGGCGTTCGAGGACGCGATCCCTGGCGACATCAGCCCCGTGTTCGAGACGGCTCTGGCCTACTATGCCCTCGAGCTCGTCTCGGTCGAGCCCGCCGGATATCTCCCGCTGACGGAGGCGGAGCCCACCATTCGAGCCGTGCTCATGAGTCAGAAGAAGCTGGACCGGCTGGCGCAGATGGCCGCCACGGTCGTGGATCAAACTCGTCAGGGTAAGTCATTGGAGCAGGCGGCCCAGGAGGCCGGCCTATCGGTGCAGACCGCGGGACCTTTCGCGCGCGGCGATTTCGTGCCGGACCTCGGGCGGCTGAACGCCGCCATTGGGGCCGCGTTTGGCCTGGACGTGAATCAGATCAGCAGCCCGGTGCGGACCGAGGCCAACGTCGTCGTGCTCCAAGTCGTCGCGAAAACGCCGGCGGACAGCGCGGCTTGGGAGACGCAGAAGGAAAGCCAACGCGGGCAGCTCATGGCGCTCGCCCGCGACCAGCGGTTGGACGAGTGGGTCGCGGCCCTGAGAGAATCAGCCAGGATCGTGGACCGCCGGGAGGAAGTGCTGCGGCCGGATACGACGTCCCTCCCCTTACAGCAGGGCCCTCAGTAGGTTAAGTCGTCCGACCCCATCAGCTCACGTGGACCGGGGTCCCCGCGCCAAGAAACGCCGCGTGGGGTAGGGAGACGCGGAGAAATCAGGTCGACGTACCCCCTTCGCTGCTCTGCACCTTTTCGGCGGGCTGAGCTTTGGGCTCCGCAGCAGGCTTCGCGCCTGACGTCACCTCGCGTCGGACCTCATTCACGGGAGCCTCGAGCTCCGACTGGATGGCGCTCATCGACTTCTTGAACTCCCGGATGCCCTTTCCCAGCGCGCCCCCGATCTCCGGCAGACGCTTGGCCCCTAAGAAGAGCAGCACGACGAATAGCACCAGCATGAACTCCCACGGGCCGAGACTCGG
>JACQVC010000201.1 GCA_016209995.1 Gemmatimonadota bacterium | reverse complement strand
GTTGGGAGCCGCGGCGTCGAGCTCGGCCAGCGTCGGCAGCCGCTTCTCGGCAAACTGCACCGGGTTCCAGCCGCCCATCGAGGTGATGAAGGCGCCGGCCGGTGCCGTCTTGGCACGCGCCGCAATCGCCGCCTGGACCTCGGCCATCGACGTGGCCGACTCGAGCGGCGTGTGGTAGCCCGGCCGGATGCCGAGCAGCACGATGTGGTTGTGATTGTCGATGAGGCCCGGAACGACCGTGCGGCCCCCGAGGTCAATTTCCCGGGTACAGGGGCTCAGCCGGGCGAGGGCGCCGCCGACCGCCACGAACCGCCCGTCCTGAATCGTCACCTCGGACACCGTGGAGTTCCGGCCGTCCATGGTGACGATCCTGCCGTTGGTCAGCCGCAGATCGCGGGCGTTGGCGCAGGGATCGATCGACCCCGCCGGCGCCGGCGCCTGCCCCGACAGGGCCACGCCGGCCAGCAGGCCTGCGGCGCCAAGAAACGCGATGGAGGCTGGAGTGCGGGGCAACTTTTTCATGGGGCAAGTGTATGTCCGGCTCCTGATGGAGTGCAACGCGGCGGTGCCCGGCCCGCCGCGGCGCGGGGCGCAGGGGCCCCCGCCGACGTCGATCTTCCGCGGCCTGCCGCCGACCAGCCCGATCCGGCGGCTGAAGAACGGAAGGATGCTGTTGTCGCCGCCGAGCGTGGCGCTGCCGAAGTCGAAGAAGCAGGTGACGGTTGTTGACGCCCAGCCCCCGCAGGGCGCCGCCCATCAGCTCGGGCGCGCGGCCGACCGGATCAGGCGCCCGAGCCCGTCGCGTCGGATCTGGTCTCAAGGCGTCCGGGCGCCTGTACCTGTATAGGTGAACGCCAGAATCGCGCCGGGATGCTCCACGGTCGGTGTGCCGGCGCCCGAGGCGTCGGTCGTGCGGCCCTCGTTATCGGTGGCGAGGTAGATCGTCCGGCCATCGGGATTGAGCGCCAGGTCTCGGTAACGGTTCGTGGTCCGGAAGATCTCGACCGGCGGGCCGGCGACCGACCGGCCGTCGGCGCCCAGTTTCAGCCGGTACACCCGCCCCTTGACGAGCCCCGGCACCAGGAGCGAGTCGGCCCAGCCCGGAATGCCGGCCGCGGTGTAGATCTCCAGGCTCGAGGGCGCGATCGTGGCACCGCCCTGCGCGCGAAAATCGTAGCCGTTCGGCACGGTGAAGAAGGTCGCCATCGGCGGCCGGAACTCGGGATGGCTCCACGCGCTTTCATTCTGGCGCGGCACGGAGGGCGGGGGCTCGCGCTCGCTGAACTTCAAGGACGTGCACGGCTCCGGCTCCGACGCCGCCCAGTTCGCGTACGCGTACACCTGATCGTCCCGGTACCCGGCGACGAGCGGCCATCCGTAGTTCTTCCCCGCCTCGAGGAGATTCACCTCGTCATCCGTACTCGGGCCGTGCTCGGACGCGTACGCCTGGCCGTCACGCCCGAACGCCAGCCCCTGCGGGTTGCGATGGCCGTAGGAGTAGATGTGGCTGCGCACGCCGCCAATCGTGGGGTTGTCGGCGGGAACCGATCCATCCAGATTCAGGCGCAATACCTTGCCCTCGTACGCCGCCCAGTCCTGCGCTTGGACGGCAGCGGCGGTCGGCAGCTCCTGGGCGCGGTTGGGATTGCAGTAGTTCTGGAGGAAGTTGCTCCCCTGATCGCCGATCGTCAGATAGAGCTTGTCGTCGGGGCCGACGGCGAGCCGTCCGGCGATATGGTCGTTGTGCGCCGGCAGATCGGTGATGACGTCGAGTGACCTGCCGAGTGCAGGGGCGCCGGCCTCGTAGGTGAAGCGCCGGATCTTCAGGCGCCGGTTGACGTCGGGCCCCGGATCGGTGTCGTACGTGTAAGCCACGTACACGAAATCCTCGCCCGTGCCCCTGAGCAGGCGCGGGTGGAGCGCGAGCCCCAGCAGCCCGTCCTGAGCGATGCTCTGGTGCACCTCGGCGATGGTGACGAGCGGCGTCGCCGTGCCGTCTGCGGGGTTCACCCGCGTCACCCGCTTGCCGCTCCGTTCGGTCACCCAGAAGTGACCGTCTGGTCCCCACGCGATCTCCCAGGGGTGGGCGAGCCCGCTCGCCACGACGCGCCGCGAGAACGGCTCCTGCCCGGGCACCGGGGCTGGCTGGACGTTCTGGGCGGACCAGGCGACCGCCGAGGCGCCGCCGAAGAGCACGACCAGGGTGAGTGCACGTCGCGTCATACGGTCCTCCTCGACTCTCGCGGCTCCACGGTCGCGCGGAAGAACAGGGCAAACAGGACGAGCACCGCGGCGGCGCGTGGGATCGAATCTGGCTCGTCCCCTCCGCCCGCGCCGCGTCGATTCGCGCGCCCACGATGTGCTGGGCGAGATCGCACCAGTGCGAGCCGATGTCCCCGACCGCCGAGCTCTCCCCGCCCTGGGCCGGGTCCAGACGCCAGGAGCAGTCGGTGGGCTCGATGAGCCAGTCCTGCAGGTACCCGCCGTGCACGAAATGCACCGAGCCGAGCCCTTCCGCCGCGACCATCTCCCGAGCCTGCCGCACGAGCGCGTTGCCGCGGTAATTGAACGTGACCGCATGGACGACACCCGCCTCCCGGGCCGCCGCCCAGAGGCCTCGTGCCTCGGCGGCCGACATCGCCAGTGGCTTGTCCGACACGACGTGCTTGCGCGCGGCGAGCGAAACCGAGGCGCCGGACGGCGTCGATGTGGTGAACGCCGACGAAGCCGGGGCCGACCAGGCCCATGCCGATGCGCCGCATCGCGGCTCATTCTGACCGCACGGCTGCGGCGCGTCCAGCCGTAATGGTCACTCCACCGTGTTCCATTTCCCCTTCCGGTCTCTGAAGATGCGGGCGCCGCACAGGCTGCACTGTCCGGACGCTTCAGGACCGCCCGCAAACAGGGCGAGGATGCCGGCCAGACCCGCAAGGCCTCCGAGCCACTCGTAGCCGGTGAAGAAAGCAACGATGCCACCGACGGCGGCAACGCCCGCGACCGAGCTGAAGGGTCGGCGCCACCCGAGGTCCTCCAGCCCGCCGATCGGACCGTACTGACTGCATTGCGGGCAGACCGCCGATGATGACTTCGGGCTGAAGGGGCGCTCGACGCGCGTCATCACGGTCTGCCGCCTGAACGGTGCTCGATCTCAGGCGCCAATCGCGGACGCCACCTGTGTCGACGTGGTCGCGGGTCCTGTCGCTCGGCAGCCGCGCCGCCCTCCGGGTCAATCACCTCGCCAACGAAGCTCATCCCGACTCCACCTCAGCGGCCGGCGTGCCCCCGCGGGACGGGTTGACCCGGCGAGCGTGCCCGCTAGCGAGATCGTAGGCGGTAAGCGTCCCGGAGGCCGCGACGATGACGACGTCGTCGACCACCAAGGGCGAAGCCGAGAAACCCCACGTTGGCGTCGGAGCAAAGGACGACCAGCCAGGCCCGATCGGCCGGCGCCACATCTCGACGGGCGGTGACGCGGACCAGTCTGTGTTGATCCGCACGCCCCGAATGACGTCGTCGCGATTGGGTCCTCGAAAGCCCGGCCACTCGGCCGGGGGCGCCATCGGGCTCGGAGCGGGGGCTTCGGTCTTCGCCGTGGTCGGAGCCGCTGCGAGTGCCGCCGGCTCGCCCCGCGCGGGCTCGGGCGTTTCTGTGGCCGTCTCCGCCAGCGGCGCAGACGGCGGCAGGGCTTTCAGCTCGCCGTCAGCCTGAGCCAAGAGCCGCTGCTCGGGAGTCGGCGTCCAACGCCAATGGAACTCCGAACCGGCGCCCCTGATACCGGCTGTTCGTATGAGCGCAAACGGCGCGACCGCGAGCAGAATGGCCGCCACCAACGACGCGCGCCGAACACCGTCTTGCAGGTGACGTGTGACCACCGCCCAGGCGACAAGCGCGAGACTATAGACTCTTCTCACGAGCCGTTTGTTCCCCGCTACCTGGCGGGACTCGCCTTTCTGGACTCAGGACGCCTGCCGCCACGTGGACCACGCCCGAGTTGGCGCTGCAGCAGGAGCGATGAGGACGCTGCCCCCTTGCTACGAACTGGACGCCGACATGACCCGAGTGACTTCGATCGCCGCCGCAGCCAGATGCTCTTCTTCTTTGCTCGTTGCCGCGACCGAGATCACAACGCCGAAGCCCACCCCGCGGCCGCAAGCCACGAGAAGGTCACCTAGCAGCACGACGCCCCGGGGTACACCGAGAAGCCGCAAGCCGCCCGGATGAAAAATGATCCGAAGTCTTTCTTGCTCTGTCCGTATAACGATGGCGTTTCAGCCGCGGCGGCTCATGATGGCACCGGCCGCCGTCGGCTCCATCTGGATGTTATGCCGCACGAGCTTCAAGGCTCTTGGGGGAAAGTGCCCATGGATGGTCCCCGTTTCGACCTCGACCGAGATTTCGTATTCGCCGTACACGGCGTGAAAATGTGGCACGCCATGCTTGATTCCGACAAGATCGCCGTGCTGCTGCGCGGAGGGATGCTGCCGCAAGCGTACGTGTATCCGGCCGCCATGCGGGCCACCCGCGATCTGCCGCGCCGGCGGCCCCACCTCGTCCGGAAGCGCGGTGAATGGCTCGCCCACATTCAGAACACCCGGCCGCAATACCATCTGCCCCCCTTCGAACGGCGCCTGGCCTATCCCCCGGCAATCGCGACGGCCTCGTCGAGCACTTCCCCGATCCGAGCGTCCGCAAGCGCATTGAAGTCAACGTGGTGCTCGTCGACCAAGAC
>JACQVC010000199.1 GCA_016209995.1 Gemmatimonadota bacterium | reverse complement strand
GCTCGCCCCGGACCCGCAGCGAGAGGTTGTTCCTCGTCTGGATGGCGCCGCGCGGCGTCGTCGCGGCGGCGGTGTCGTCCGTCTTCGCCCTGGTCCTCGTCGAAGCTGGACGCCCGGAAGCCGGGGAGCTCGTGCCGATTACCTTCCTGGTGATCGCGGTTACGGTGGCGATCTACGGACTGACCGCCGCACCCGTGGCGCGCCGCCTCGGCCTGGCCGAGCCCGAGCCCCAAGGTCTGCTGCTCATCGGCGCGCACGCATTCGCCCGCGAGATCGCCGGCGCACTGCAAAAGCACGGCTTCCGCGTGCTGCTTGCCGACACGAATCGCGTGAACGTGCGCGCCGCGCGCAGCGCCGACCTCACCGTGTTCCACGGCAACGTGCTGGCGGATCCGGCGGCCGAGCAGATCGACCTCGCCGGAATCGGCCGCCTGCTGGCTCTAACGCCCAACGACGAGGTTAATGCCCTGGCCGCACTCCATTTCGCCGACCTGTTCGAGCGGTCTCAGAGCTTCCAGCTCGTGCCCACGGGGGCCGAGAACGAAGGCACGCGCATCCCTGGCTTGCGCGGACGTGCGCTCTTCAGCAGACGCGCCACGTACCAGGGAATCCTGCGCCGCATGGAGGCCGGGGCGATCATTCGAGAGATCACGCTCAGCGAGCCGTTCGATCTGGAATCGTTCCGCCGGACGTACGGCGAGGACGCGATTGCGCTATTCCTGGTGCGTAGGAAGAAGAATCTCACGGTCTGCGCGGCCGACCAGACGACTGCCTCGGCGCCGGGCGACATCCTGATCGCGTTGGCCAAGCCCGTGAAAGAGGACAGCGCCGGAGAAGTGCCGCTGCCTAAGAAGAGCTGACCGTCGCCTCGGCGCTCCCCACCGCCACCACGGCGCGCACGTCAGAATCTAGGAAGGCCCAAAGGGCGACGGGTCAGTGAGTCAGCGCGTAAACGATGTAGTTGACTCCCAGCTTGTAGGCCTCGTTCGTGAGGTCGACGGGCAGCCACCCCGCATCCGACCACTCCCAGTACTCCGCCACGTCGTTGTTGTAGTTCACGAGGACCAGCATGCGCTTGGTCGGGTCGTTCTCCTCGAACATCGCGAAGTAGGTCGGTGTCACGGGGACGAGAGGGTGCGGGATATAGATGTTGTCCACGCTGAAGAACGAACTGAAGACCGGATGGTCCGGACCGATCTCGATGAAGTGGTGCTCCGGCAGCACCCGCATCATCTGACGCTCGAAGTTGCGCCACTGCTCCAGCTCGAAGTCATCGAAGATGATGAAGCCGCCCTTGCGGAGATACGTGCGCAGGTTCTCGGCCTCGGCAGCGTTCATCCCCCAGAAGCCGGGCTCGGAGAGGTAAATGACCGGATTCTTGAATATCTCCGGATCGTCGAGGTCGAAGACGTTGGTCTGGTCGAGATTCACGTGGACAGTGGTCAACTCGTGGATGATGCGGGACAGGTGTTCGTCGCCACGGGGGTAGTCATGAGCCCACGAGCCGCCGCCGCGGAACCCAAACCCGCCGCCCGAGCCGTAGCGAATCCGCGTGAACGTGAAATGACCATTGTAGTTGCGGCTCCAGCGGTGGGACTGGGCAAGCGGCCCGCCGGCCGCCGGGCCGCTGGAGAGGACGACCAAGACTAGTGTGACGATCGTGGGGAAGCGGCGAGCCCAGCGAGGGAACGGAGCTGAACTGGCGGACAGCGGCTCGGTCGCCGCACGGAGTTCTGATTGTACTGCGGGCCGCGCGCCTTCCCTGGCTTGACCTGGCTTACGATCCAGTATCCCCGTCATCGGCTCCGCCTTGTGGCTACCTCCCTCTCCATCAGGATGCGTCTTTCACTCGCATCCGTCCAGGCGCGGGTATGGCTCACGACGCCAGCGGGCGCGTCACACGGCGCTCGGGCGCGCAAACGCTGAATGTAATCCAGCCGGATCCGGCGGCTGGGCGGCGGTGTCGCTGACCACCTACCGGCCACTACCGGCGGAGCAGTTGCGCCGCAAAGGCCGACACGCTAGGGTACGATTTCGATGCCCGGAGGCGAGGAGTCTTGATGGTTCATACGCCTACAGCTCGATTCGTCAGCGCGCTCACCGCGCTCCTGTTCCTCGGGGCCAGCGGCGCGCTGGGCATCGAGCTGCACACGTGCCCGCACCACTCCCCAACCCTCGAGCCCGAGCCGCATGCGAGCGCGGCGAGCGGCCACGCCCATGCGCACGGCGGTAGCCCAGCTGCTGGCAACGACATCGCGGCCGCCGGCGAGGACACGGGCAGCGAGCATGAACCGTGCACGTGCACGGGCAGCTGCCTGACCCAAGCCGGCGTCGCGCTGGGCGCTGCAAGTGTCAAGGTGGCGCCGGCTGCGCCGCTGGCCGCCGGCAACGTCACAAACCTCGCGTCCACGGAGGTCGCCCAGGCGCCCACCCCCTACCTGCTTCCCTTCAGCAACGCACCTCCCGTTTCCCTCTGACTTCCTGAGCAGAACGTCCCACTCCGTCGCGAGTCCGCGATAACACGCGGTCTTCCGGCGCCCTGGCCGTGCCTGACACGGTCACGAGGAATTCACATAGGGAGACAAACCCATGTCGAGCTGCCTTTCGAGGCGAGCCACGGGCCTGACCTGGCTCGTCGTTAGCTGCTGCGTGATGTCCATGGCGCTGGCCGCCCCCCTGACCGCCCAGCAGGGGCGAGACGTGACCGGCCGCATCGTTGAAGCCGATGGGACCCCCATCGCCGGAGCTACGGTATCTGTCGTCGGAACCAACCGCGTGAGCGAAAGCGATGCAGGGGGCCGTTTCCTGATCACCGGTCTCACGCCCGGTACCTACCAACTCGGCGTCGAGCGCCTGGGATACGAGGAGCTCACCACGTCGATTAGCGTGGGGCAGGCCGCCACCGTGGACGTGCGCATCGTTCTGTCGCCGCAACCGGTCGCGCTCGGCGAAGTCGTTGCGATCGGGAGCGCGCAGGAGCTTAGCGAGGTGCGACGCCGACTGCGCGAGACCCCGGGCTCCGTCGAGCTGGTCGCGCCCGAGCAGATCCGCGCATCCCGCCAGATGAACCTCAGCGACGTGCTGCGCTTCACACCCGGCGTCTACGTGCAGCCGCGCTTCGGAGCGGCCGACGAGAGCCAGCTTTCCATCCGCGGCTCCGGCCTGCGAAACAACTTCCACCTCCGCGGCGTGAACGTGCTCGTGAACGGGATGCCGTATCGCAATGCGGACGGCTTCACCGACTTCGAGTCGCTCGAGCTGCTGACCACCGAGAACATTCAGGTCTACAAGGCCGCGAACGCCCTGCGCTACGGCGGATCGACGCTCGGCGGCGCCATCAACCTCGAGACGAAGACCGGCTACACCTCGCCGCTCTTTCACGGTTTCGCGCAGGGCGGAAGCTTCGGGTTGTTCAAGGGTCAGCTGTCATCGGGGCGAGTCCTCGGCGACTTCAACTACTACACCAGCTATGCTCGCACGGACGTCGATGGATATCGCGACTACGCGAGCCAGCGCCGCGACCGCATCAACGTCCACGTGGGCTACCGGCTGTCCCCCGCCGTCGATGCGCGCGCCTTCTACCTGTTCGCGTACGTAGAAGAGGATCTGCCCGGATCGCTGACTCGCGCCGAGCTCGAGCGCGATCCCACCATGGCGAATACGCCGAACGTGCTGAACCGTTGGGGGCGCGACTACTCCCTGCACCACCTGGGGCTCCAGCTGCGCGCGCAGCTCAGCCCGACCCAACGCGTCGAGCTCGCTCCGTACCTTCAGTATCGAGACATCGTTCATCCGATCTTTCGCGTGCTGGACCAGATCAGCCGCGACTTCGGAAGCGAGATCCGCTACGAGAGCACGAGCCCCCTGGCGGGACGTGACAACCGCCTGACCATCGGCTTGCAGGGTGCCTTCGGGAACATGGACAACCGCCACTTCCAGAACGTCGGCGGTACGTCCGGCGCGCTCGCGAAGGACCAGCGGGATGAGGCGTCCACCCTGGCTGTCTACGCGGAGGACGTGCTGCGGCTCTCGCCGCGCCTGCGCGCGGCGCTGGGCGTGCGCTACGACCGCTCAGCCCGGCGCGCGGAGGACTTCTTCCTGAGCGACGGCGACCAGTCCGACGACCGCACCTTCGCGGCGCTCATGCCGAAGCTGGGCCTCATCGTGGACCTCCCGGCGGGAGGCCAGCTCTATGGCAACCTCTCGCGCGCTTTCGAGCCGCCGCTGCTGCTCGAGCTGAACAGCTTGACCGTGCCCGGGTTCATCGATCTGGAGCCGCAGGACGCGTGGCAATTCGAGCTGGGCACCCGTGGCGCAGCGCGGCGCTGGGAATGGGACGTGGCGGCGTTCGACATGGAGATCGCCAACGAGATCATCAACGTGAACGTGCAGCCGTTCCCCGGCGCTCCGTTCACGGTGCCCACATACCGGAACGCAACGCACACGCGTCACTACGGCCTCGAGGCCGGCCTCGGCTTCGAGTACCCCAGAGCACTGCTCACGCGCGCGAACGGCGGCGATCGCCTGACCGCGCGGACCGCTTACACGGCGTCCTGGTTCAAGTACGTAGACGATGCCGACTTCGAGGGGAACGACATTCCGGGTGCACCCCATCACGTAATCAACGTCGAGCCCGATTACCGCCACCCGGCAGGCCTCGGCGTGAGGCCGAACCTCGAGTGGGTGCCGCGCGATTACTACGTGAACAGCCAAAACACCGTGAAGAACAGCGGCTGGATGGTTCTCGGGCTGCGCGCAGAGCTGTTGCTTCCCAGCCTGGGCGCGCTTCTGTTCGTCGAGGCGCGCAATCTGACCGATGAGCGGTACTCGCCGGCGGTGACCGTGGACGATGCCGGGGGGCGCTACTTCCTGCCGGCCGACGGACGCTCCCTCTACGCGGGTGTGCGCTGGGAGCCATGATGCACAACTCAGCATGGATCCGCGGCGCAGCGACCTGTTTCGCCGTTCTGATCGCCGTGCACGCGAGGGCAGTGGCGCCGCTCGCATCGCCGTCAACCGAGGCTGCCGGGAAGGCGAGTCACGCGCCGGAGCCGCTCCACAGTGAATGACGGTCATGGCAGCACAGAAGCCTGGCGTAGCCCCATCATTATCAGGCTGGTCGTGCCCGGCTGCTTCGTCCAGGCGTGCTCCGCTGGCGCGGTAACGCTCACATCTGTAGGCCGCGGAGCGGTTCGGCCACCGGAGCCTAAGAGAGACCAAGTGCCTCCACCCTACCAAGCCGATGAGATCGCGAGCGCCTTGATGGACGCGGCGCGCCGCGCGGGACTGCGCCTCGAGCGCCTGGAAGTCCTCCCTGACGAGGGCCAGCAAATCTGGATCATCCGCGCCACGGGGCCCGCCGGCGAAGAGCACTGTTTGACCTTTCCTTTCGCCTCCGCGCACGGCATCTACACACCGGCCGAGATCGCCGCCCATCTCACGCGCGGGACGTGGCCGTTCGGGTAGATTTCCCTGCGTCGGTCTGCGGCCCGGTCAAGAACTATGCTGACATGATGGTGCTGCCTTGTCTGACATTTCTGGGACTTCGTGAGCCAACGAGCCTGCTGGATACGAGGACAGGGTGTCCGCCCGTGAGGACGGATCGATGACCCTACGGGCCGCTATCTCGTTGTCCCGCTTTCGCCAGACTCTGGTACGCATCTGGCACATGACGTAGCTTCGGAACCGATGCCCCGCTAGGGCATAGTATGGAAGTGGATGGGCGTCACTGGAGTGCCCGAGCCTTGCGGGCCTTTGGCGAGTGCCCTCAACCCGGGAGGTCCCGATGTTGGCGCGGCTGCTACTGACTTCGCTGCTGCTCGCCGCCCTGACCACTGACGGACGCGCGGGGCCGCCGCCTCAGGATGCGGAAGCGCCGGTGCGGATCCGCTTGAGTCGGGACCAGGATCTCCGGCAGGGTGACCGGGTGCGGGTGTACCTGCGCACGGCAGCGGACGGTTACGCGGTAATTCTGCACGCGGAGCCGGACGGTCGTATCCGCGTGCTCTTCCCAGTCGATCCCTATCAGGATCACTTCGTGCGGGGCTACGAGGATCTCGAGATCCGCTCACGGGGCGACCGTGAGGCCCTGGTCATCCGCGCCGCTCGAGGCGACGGCACCGTCTACGCAGGCTTTTCCCGCGATCCGTTCCGCCTCGAGGAGTTCGCCAGCGGGGATCATTGGGACTATCGGCTGCTCGACACGTGGATCATCGAACGCGGTGAGGACATCGAGGCCGAGCTGACCGCCCTCGTCGAGCAGATGGCCGCGGGGAGCCGCTTCGACTACGACCTGGTGCGCTATCGCGTCGGCGACCGCGTCACGCACAGCGGCTGGTACGGTCCGCGGCTCCACACCGGGATCTACTACGATCCCTTCTATGCCGACGACCCGTTCTACTCCCCCGGCTTCACGTTCAGCATCGGGCTAGGGCTCAACATCGGGGGTCCGGTCTATCCTTATTATCCGCTGTATGGCCGGCCCTACTACGGCCACCGCTACCGCTACGTCGGAGACTGCTACTACGACCCGTACTACTGCGATCCGTTCTTCGGTGGGTACGGCTACTATGACCGGTACTGGCGCTCCTGGTACGATCCGTTCGGGCTCGATCCCTTCTGGCACCACCGTGCGTTCGTGTACCCATCACTCTGGGTGAGCGCGGTCAGCTATCGGTACTATCCGACGCGCGTCATCGCGATCGGCGACCGGTACCGCTACGGCTGGGCCGCGGTGCCGCGCGTGCCGAGCCCGTTGTACGCGTACAAGGAACAGCCTGCGTGGGGCGACGGCTTCGGGCCTGCGCTGCTGCCTGCGCTGCAGAGGCGCCCCCCGGTCATGGTGCTCGCGGGCCAATCGACCGCGACTTCGGCGACTGCCCGGACGGCTGCGCCGCGGCGAGGCGACGGGCCCGCCGTCGTGTCGGCTCCGTCCTCGGCTCGCCGGCCTCCTCGCCAAGACCTCGAGATGAGGAGCCCGGCGGTCAGGGCGGAGGGCGATCGCGCTTCCGCCGCGCCGGCCCGGGGTGAGCCGGAGGAGCGGGCCGGTCGCACGCCCCCCCCGGTCGACCTCGGAGTGATTCGCGGATCGTCTCGCACGCAGCCACAGCCCACGACCTCCGAGCCGGCCGCGCGCGGCCGACCCGCAGGCGACGCGGATGCGCCGCAGACCCGTCGCGCCGCGCCCACGATCCGCACGCGGGAGCCCTCGCGCGCGGCACCAAGCACCCGCGCCGTCTCGCCGTCCACGGACACGCGCTCGAGCCCAGTGGCCGAACGCTCCCGGATGCCGTCGGTGCGCTCGGGCCCAACGTCCGCGCGGGTGAATACACCCTCACAGTCCAGCCCGCCGTCGGCGCGCTCGGCTCGACCGTCGCTCGAGCCGCGCTCGGCGAGGCCGGCGACCCCGTCGGTACGCTCGGCACCGTCCCGTCGCGCCTCGCCTGCCGTTCGCTCGTCCCCGTCAGGATACGAAAGCGCGCGGGCAAGACTGAACGCGCCGTCCGCGCGGAGCGCTCCGCGAAGCGTGCCTGCGGCCGTGCCGTCGTCGCGCGGAGGGTCGCGGGAGATGCGTGCAGTCATGCCCTCGGTTCGCTCGAGCGCACCCGCCGCGCGGCCGCCATCGGCCGACTCGCGGCCGAGTCGCGCCGCCGTGCCGCGAGCGAGCGCTCCTGCCGTGCGCTCCAGTGGCGGGGCCCCTCGCGCCAGCGTACCTGTCATCCGCGGCGACCCGCCAGCCATGCGCGGAAGTGCTCCGGCCGTCCGCGCCGGTGGCCCGGCCGTGGCCCGCCGCGGGCCGGAGAGCTGACGCGACGCCGCACCCTGCCGCGCTTGACACCAGACGGCAACGGCCGGACAATTCGGCCGTGAAAAACCTGCCATCCTATCGCTCCCAGCGCACGCGGTCCCCGGCCTGGTGCGCGGCTTCCATCGCGGTCGCTCTCGCGTTTTGGGCGTGCGGCGGTGAGCGAGGCGGGGACGTAGCCTCGGGCCGATCGGCCACGGAGGAAAGCGGATCGCCTTCGGCCGCAGCGGCCCCAAAGACTAACGTTGTCGACGTCTCGCTAGACGAGTACGTGATCGGCATGCCCAACGTGCTCCCGCCCGGGCCCACGACCTTCCGCTTCCGGAACGTCGGCTTCGAGGAACACAACTTCCAGATCCGACGGGAGGAAGAAGTCTTGTGGAACCTGGAGGACCCGCTCAACCCCGGCGCCAGCATGAGCGTCGAACTGGACCTGGAGCCGGGACACTACTGGGTGATCTGCCCGGTCAGCGGCCACGACGGGCGAGGCATGATCGTGGAGGTGACGGTCGGCGCGGACGCGGGCGCAGCCGCAGCAAACCCTCCTGATCAGCGATAGGCGCGAGAGCGTCCGCCGCCTTCGGCAGGCTTACAATGCTCGAAAAAGCTCGGCGAGCGGGAGGGAGAAACCCGGCAGCACGTCACCGCCGTCCAGCACGTCGGACTCGTTCAGCACCAGCGTTTCGGCGCCGGGCCGGAACACGCTGACGCGACGGCGGCGGCCGTCCACGACCCAGACCGCGCGGCTCCCCGCTTCCAGGTATTGGTGCACTTTATCCAGCACTTTCGTCCAGCGGTCACTGGGCGAGACCACTTCGACGGCCAGGTCGGGCGCGAGCTGCCAGAACCCGCGCGGCGTTTCGGCTGGAAGGCGCTCTGTTGATACGACCGCGACATCCGGACCCCGCACGGTATGCGGCTCGCCCGGGAGGTGAAATCCGCACTCGATCAGCGCGCGGCCGAGCCCCCTCTCCCGCACGTGGGCCGCGATGCGTGCGTGCAGCTCGCCGACGAGCACGCCGTGCTCGCCCCCTGGCAGCGGCTCACGCACCATACGGCCGCGCACAAGCTCCACGCGCTTGCCCTCCTCTTCGGGCAGCCTCAGGAACTCGTCAGCCGTAAGTAGCCCGGCCGGACGTCGCCGGGAATACAAGCTCATGGCGGTCAATCTACCCCGCCGCGCACACCGCTGGAATGGCGCAATGGGACGCATGACTGGACGGACGCGGAACCGAATTGTAGAATCCGAACGGTTTCCCCCCACCGACTCGGAGTCTTGTATGATCGCTCAGAGCTTGCGCTTTCCGGCTCCTGACCGGAGCCGTCGCCCCCGTGCAGACGATCTCGTCGCCGTGCTCTCATGCACTGTCGCCCTCGGCCTGGCCGCGTGCGGGGGCGGCGGCGGCGCGGTGACCGCGGACCGGATCATCCGCAACGGGCAGATCGTGACAGTGGACGAGGACTTCCGGATCGCCGAAGCCCTGGCGTACCGCTTCACGCCCGCCGGCTCCGAGATCCTGGCTGTGGGCTCTGACGCCGACGTAATGGCATTCCAGGGGCCCGAGACCGAGGTCACGGACCTCGAGGGCCGGGTCGTGATCCCGGGTCTCGTCGACTCGCACCTGCACTTCTCGCTGCTCGGGATCGAGGCCGAGTTCGAGGCCGACCTCCGCCGGGCTATGAGCGTGTTCGACGTCGTTCAGGGTGTCGCGGGACTCCTGGAGAAGCGGACGCCTACGGCCGGCTCATGGCTGGTCGGTCGGGGCTGGGACGAGTACAAGTACGAGCGCCCATTCACGCGCTGGGACCTCGACGCCGTCACGCCGGACAACCCGGTGCAGCTCAACCGGGTCTACCGAGGGCTCGCGGTGAACACGGCCGTCTTCGAGCTCATGGGCATACGGGACAACGATCCGAGCACCTGGCCCGCTTGGTGGCTGGAGGATCCGGAAGGATTCACGCTGGATGACAAGATTTTCCGCGAGAAGCGGACGATTACCGTGAACGGCCGGCCGCGCGAGGTCGAGATCCCCACCGGCATGTTCCTGGGTAACGCGGTACGAATGGTGACGGTCCGGCCCCCTGCTCCCGCCTTCGAGGATCAGGTGCAGGCCGTCCGCTACGGCACCGAGGAGATGACTCGCTTGGGGGTGACGGGCATCGTAGATCCGTCGGGCGGCGGCGGCGTGATGCGCGCCTACCAGGAAGCCTACCGCCGCGGGTGGCTCAAGGCCCGCATGCTGCAAGTGTTCGAAGGCATGTGGAACACGCAGACGCCCACGCAGATCGCCGCCCACTTCGACGCGATCCCGTTCAACGACCTGGGGGACCGCTGGCTCCGGTGGCGGGGGACAAAGTGGCAGATCGATGGAGGGGCGGGCACGCGCAGCTCGTGGGTGACCGAGCCGTTCCTGGACTGGGAGAAGATCGAGGGCCAACCGAACTACGGCTACCATTGGGCGGAGAACGATTTTCGCCTGGCTCAGCTCCGGCAGGTGGTCGACCGGGGATGGGACGTCCACATCCATTCGACGGGCGACTTGGGGATGAAGCAGACCGTGGACCTCTACGCCATCCTCATGGACTCCATCAAAGCGGTCAACCCGAACGCCAATCTGCGCTGGAGCGTGATCCACGCATACCTCCCGATGGAGCCGGAGACGAATATGCTGGCGAAGATGGCCGAGTACGGCATCATCGCGGCCGTGAATCCTTCGTTCATCTGGCACCAGGGACGCTCGTTCTCGCAGAACCTGGGCGCGGAGCGCATGGCTCGCCTCCAGCCGTTCCGGAGCTATTTGAGAGCGGGTGTGAAGATGGCCGTGGGCTCCGACTACGGCACCTCGCCCTACAGCCCCTGGATCGGCCTCTACGCGATGCTCACCCGCAAGGACCTCTGGGGCACCGTGCACAACGCGGAGGAGACCATCGGGATCGAGGACGCGCTACGGGCGATGACCATCAACAACGCCTATTACACCCATGCGGAGGAATGGAACGGCAGCCTCGAGCCCGGCAAAGTGGCGGACATGGTCGTGCTGGACCTCCAGGACATCTACGAGCTGGAGCGCGATCCGGAGCGAATCTGGGAGGTGGAGAACACCATCCTGCTGACGCTGGTCGATGGCCGACCGTCCTACCAGCGGGAAGGGTTCCGGTTTTGAGAGACACCGGTAGCACGAGCGCGCTGCTCAGTCTCCCGCCCGAGTCGCGTAGTGGCGTGGCCGTGCGCACGCCCGTTGAGGTGCGCCCATCCCGTGAACGCGCGCGCCCGCGGGTGCTTTTCATTCGCGAGTGGGAGCAGCAGATGTCGTCGAGCGGCTGCTGCGGGCGACTCGAGGGCGACCTGCTCCTGTGTGGAGAAAACGGCGAGCGCGTGTTTGCGGAGCGGCGCAGGGTGATGGAGGCGCTCGGTCCGCTCTACCGCGCGGTGCAGGAACGCTATGGGGACGCGGTCGAGCGCGAGATCGTGGACCCGCGCAACCTGCTCGCCCTGGCCGGCCGATTATTGTCCGACTTCCTCCGCTACCGGGTCGGGCTGCGCGCTGCGGTCCGCACACTGGCCGGCCTGTCGGCGACGTGCGTGATCATCAACGGTCGGCTCTTCGCGCGCGGCGAATGGCCCACCCCGCACCGGCTCATCGCCCATCTCGACCAGATCGCGCTGGTGTCTGCCCGCCTGGTCGGTCGCTGACCCCGTTCGCCCCGGCCGTACGGCGCACGGCCATCTCAACACACACGGGTTTACGAGACACTAACCTGTGAGGGGTTACGGCTCCCCCTTGACCCTTCCACATTCGAAACTGGGGCGTCCATTGATCACTCCAAGGGGAACGGTGCGGGATGCGCTACTCCAGACGTGAGGTCATAAGGCTCGGCGTCACCACAGGCGCTGCGCTCCTCGTCGGCCGCGATGCGCGGGCGGCGTCCTCTCTGCTCCAGCAGAGCCAGCTCATGCGGGCCATCCCTTCCACCGGGGAGCGCATTCCCGCGGTCGGGCTCGGGACCGCGAACACGTTCATGGACGCGGCGAGGACGCCGGCCCAGGACGCCGCTATCCGCGAGGTTGTGCGGCGCTTCACCGAGCTGGGTGGCAGGGTCATCGACACCTGCCCCTGCTACGGACAATCCGAGCGCGTGCTCGGCGAGCTGGCCCGGGACATCGGCAACGTCAACCAGATCCTCTGGGTCACCAAGATCAGCGGCGCCAACGGCCGCGAGCAGGGACTGGCGCAGATGGCGCGCTCGGAGGAGCGGCTCGCGCCCGGGAAGATCTTCCTCAACCAGGTGCACAACCTGGGCAACTGGCAGGTTCAATTCCCGTTGCTGCGCGAGCTGAAGCAGGCGGGGCGCATCCGCTACGTCGGCATCACCACGACCAGCGAGAACCGCTACGACGAAGTCGCGCAGATCCTGCGCACACAGCAGCTCGACTTCGTGCAACTCGACTACGCCATCGACAACCGCCAGGCCGAGGAGCAGCTCTTCCCCATCGCACACGACCGCGGCATCGCCACCATCGCGGCGCTCCCGTTCGGGCGCGCCCGTCTCTTCCGCCGCGTGGCGGGACGGCAGCTACCCGAGTGGGCTCGCGAGATCGACGCGCAAAGTTGGGCGCAGTTCTTCCTCAAGTATCTTCTCAGTCACCCCGACATGACCGTGGTGATTCCCGGCACGTCGAACCCTGACAACCTGGTCGACAACATGGGCGCAGGCGTAGGCCGATTCCCCGACACGGCGATGCGCCGGCGCATGGCCCAGCTCATCGATGACCTGCCGACGTGACGGCCGGTTCGATCGCCCGATAGACACATCGACGTCCCATGGCGCCATGGTAGAGGCCCGTCGAACCAGATAGATTCAATGACGATGCCACCACTGCCAACGGATGGAAGGAATCGATGACCGTCGAGCTCCAGCGACGCCTCTTCACCGTGGATGAATACCACGACATGCTCCGCGCGGGCATCCTCAGCGAGGACGACCGCGTCGAGCTGATCGCGGGACAGATCCTGAAGAAGATGACTATCGGAAGTCGGCACGCAGCGGTCGTGAACCGCCTCAATCGGCGCTTCACGGAACAGCTTGCCGATCGCGTTGTAGTGAGCGTGCAGAATCCGGTACGTCTGAGCGATCTCTCGGAGCCCGAGCCCGACATCGCCATCCTGCGTCCCCGGCCGGACTTCTACAGTGATGCCCATCCCCGGCCAGCCGACGTCATGCTCTTCGTCGAGGTCGCCGATTCCTCGCTCCCCTTCGATCGCGAGGTCAAGCTGCCCCTTTACGCCGTCGCATCGATCCCGGAGATGTGGCTGGTCGACTTGGTCGAGGACCGCATCGTGGCACACCGTCGCCCCACCCACGGCCGCTATGAGGAAGTGGAGGTTTACCGTCCCGGCGATTACATCCAACCGGTGGCGTTGCCGGAGCTCAGCTTAGCGGTCGGCGAGATCCTGGGAGTCGCTGGCGGCTGATTACCTGCCGGCACTTCGCCGGAAACGAAATCCCACACGAGACCCTCACTACTCTCGGTCATTTCTCTCAGGCAACTGGCCCCTTACCTGCCGCTTCGGTCTCCAGCGGATCGCTTCAACGCGCATCGCTTACTCGCTCCACAAACCGTCGTCTTCCACTGCAACATCAAGCGAGACAAGGGGCACGGCGGTGAGTTGCGCGCGTTCCAAGGCGCATGGCCACGACCGCGTTACATCAGCAGAGGCCGTCCGGGGACATAATGCCCCGCGTCGCTCTCATGGGCACGAACGCAATGGGGCCCACGACCACGGCTCGATCATGCACACGTGCGTGCGCCTCCGGGCGTTGTGAATCGAGGACGAAGTTTCTTTGGCGGAATGCTTAAGGCGAGACACTCACGCGATCGTTCTGCGGAACCTCCACGTCGCCACCCACAGCACGACCATGGAGAAGACCGTGAGCACAGCCAGCTGTGGCCACAAATCCAGGAACGCCTCGCCCTTGAGGAAGATGCCGCGCACGACCTCGAGGAAGTAGCGGACCGGGTTGAGATAGGTGAGGT
>JACQVC010000197.1 GCA_016209995.1 Gemmatimonadota bacterium | reverse complement strand
GACACGGGGGCCAACGGAACGAGGAGGAGTCGATGCCTTCTCCCCACGCAAACGTTGCGTTTGCGTGGGGACCCCGAAGGTCGAGAGCCAGGCTCCTACCGATCGCCGGCTCGAGAATCAGAGTGCGGGTTCGATTACGCGTCCGCCCAGCCGCCACAATGGCACGGTTTCCCGGTCGTCGGGCAGCTTGCCGCCACGCCCGCGGCCACGGGTAACGGTGCGGTCACCGAAAGCTGACGTTCGGCCTCCGAGCCGCAGGCGGGGCACGACTGCGCCTCGTTCATTTCCGAGAATTTGAGCCGCCGCTCGAACTTGCTGTCGCAGCCAGGGCATCGATACTCGTAGATCGGCATCGTCAACCTCCGCGACCCGAAGCCGGGTCGACCGCATCGCCGCCTGTTCGTGGGTCGATTCTGGTACTCTCCGCGCCCCGCTCCGGTTCCGCAAACAGAAGGCCCCGCACCGCCTGGGTGCAGGGCCCGCGCTCGCTGCCGACTCCGCGATCTGCTAGTTCGCGGTCCAGAACCCGGCGAGCGAAGCTCCGTCCGGGCTCTCGCGTAGCTTCTCGAACGCGCGGTTGCGGATCTGCCGGATGCGCTCGCGTGTGACGCCGAGGAGCGACCCGATCTCTTCGAGCGTGCGCTCCTCTCCGTCGTCCAGGCCGTAGTACAGGTAGAGGATCTTGCGCTCGCGCTCCGTGAGATATTTCTCGAACATGAGGTCCATGAAGTCCCTGCGGGCGATGGCCTCCACGTTCTCCTCGATGTCGCCGCCCTCGGCGCCCGCGAACCGCTCGCCGAAGCTCGCGCTGTCGCGGTCGCTCCGGTCGATCGGGGCATCCAGGCTCAGTTCGCTGGCCGCGACCCGGCGCAACGCGCGGATCGTATCCAGCGGCTCGCCCATCTCCTTGGCGATCTCCTGATCGGTCGGCGAACGCCCCAGGTGCTGCGTGAGCGCCGTCTCCGTGCGCGACAGCTTGGCCAGGTTCGAGTTCTGGTTCAGCGGGATGCGAACCGAGCGGGTCTGCTCCGCGAGCGCCTGCAGCACCGTCTGACGAATCCACCACACCGCGTACGAGATGAACTTCACGCCTTTGTCCGGATCGAACTTCTTCACCGCCTTGAGAAGGCCCTCGTTCCCGATGCACACCAGCTCCGCGAGCCCCAAGCCGCGGCCCTGGTACTTCTTCACGTAGGAGATCACGAACCGGAGGTTGGCCGTTACGAGACGCTCGGCCGCCTCTTTGTCACCCTTGCGGGCGCGACGGGCCAGCGCTCTCTCTTCCTCGGGATTCTGAATGAGGGGATACTTCTCAACATCCTGCAGGTATTGATCGAACGAATCCAGGGCACGCGATGTGGCGAACATGAATCCGCATTCACCGGGCTAAGGGTTCTAAACATACGCAACGAGTCCGTAACAACCGATCGCGCTCGCTGCGTGGATCCTCAAGCGAGGAACGGAGTTGAGGCACCCTGGTCCCCGCGACTACAACCAGCGAAATGTATGCAAAATCGTGCGTCACAGCAACACTTTTCTGCAGCGAATCATCCGGACACGCGCCGGCCAGAAGACACATGTTCAGGCCTCGCTGTATCCAGTTCTGCGGCTTCAACCTAAGGCGACGCCGCGTGCCCGAGTACCCGCATGCGATCGGTGGGTTCCCACTCGCTGAGGGGTCGCGGTCCGATCCAGACTTTCGGGTTATTTTCGCGTCAGAATTGACTTCCACGCCCCGACCCGTCGCGCGCCTCGGCGATGACCACGCTGGCGTTGATGCCGCCGAAGCCGAACGAGTTGGAGAGTGCCGCGCGCGTCTTCGTGGCCCGCCCGCATCCGGCCACGTGGTTGAGGTCGCACCCTTCTCCCGGTGCGTCGAGGTTGAGCGTGGGTGGGACCCAGCCTCTCTGGATGGCCAGCGCGCAGATGGCGGCCTCGATGGCGCCGGATGCGCCGAGCGGGTGGGCGTGGAACGGCTTGGTGCCGCTGACGAGCGGCCGGTCGCCATGGGGGCCGAACACCTGGCGGATGGCCACGCTCTCCGTCGAGTCGTTGAGCGGCGTGGACGACCCGTGCGCGTTGATGTAGTCGATCTCGGAGGGATCCATCCCTGCGGTTGCGAGCGCTGCGGCCATCGCCCGCGCGGCTTCGCGGCCGCCGGGCTTGGGAGCGGTCATGTGGTGAGCGTCGTTCGTGATGCCGTAGCCCCGCAGCTCGGCGTAGATCTGTGCGCCTCGGCTGCGGGCGTGCTCCTCCGCCTCGAGCACCAGCACGCACGCTCCCTCGCCCATCACGAAGCCGTCGCGGTCGCGGTCGAACGGGCGACAGGCCTGCTCGGGATCGTCGTTGCGCGAGCTCATGGCGCGGATGAGGGCGAAAGCGCCGAACGAGAGCGGGGCGAGCGGCGCCTCGACGCCCCCGGCCATGACCACGTCGGCCGTGCCATCGCGGATGAGGCGCCATCCCTCGCCGACCGCGATGGTGCCGGACGCGCAGCTCATCGCGTTCGTGGCGTTCGGCCCCGTGAACCCGAACTCGATCGCGATGTTGCAGCTCGCCGCGCCGCAGAAGGTCGTGAGCGCGACCAGCGGGTCGACCGCCCGCGGGCCGCGACCGAGATAGTTCGCGTACTGCTCCTCGGCGTAGGCCACGCCGCCCAGGGCTGATCCCATCTGCACGGCCACGCGGTCCCGGTCGGTGGCCTCGGGCTCGAGCGCCGCGTCGGCCAGCGCGAGCCGGGTGGCCGCGATCGCGAATTGGCCGAAGCGGTCGAGGCGGCGCAGCGCGCGCCGTTCGATGAAGTCTTCCGGCACGAAATCGTTCACCTCCGCGGCGATGCGCGTGCGGAACGGGCTGGCATCGAAGCGGGTCACGGTTCCGATGGGTGAGCGCGTCCCGTGCAAGCCCTGCCAGAGCGACTCGACCCCGATCCCGACGGCGGTGATCGGCCCGAGGCCCGTGATTACGACCCGCCGTACCCCGTTGCGCGTGGTTTCTCGCGTGCTCATCGACGGCACCTCTCTCGTCTCAGAAGGCCGCTCTCGCGACCGAGGCGGCCGGGTGGCCCGGTCTCACCGTTGCGCTCGGGTGGCCTCTTCGGCCGTGCGAGCGATCCCCCGCAGGGTGCGTTGCGCGATCGCGCTCACGAAGTGCGGACCGATCACCACGTCCGCCGCCATCCGCCCGATCAGCGGCCACTTCGGGCCGTCCCACTGGTGGATCACGCGCAGCAGCGTACCGCTCCCGCGCTCCTCGAACTCCCAGCGCACCTCCATGCCGCGCGTGATCCCGTCGATGTGGCGGTACAGCACGGCCGGCGCGTCCGGATCGTGGTCCATGCGGGAGACCCACCAGGTCGGGTACTTCGCGATCCCGAACGTGCGCCACGCCGCCATCTCGACGATCCCCCGCGCGAAGCCCTCTCGCTCGCGGAAGCGCACCCAGCGGTAGTGGGGCAGGATCGCCGGCCAGCGCTCGACGTCGGCCGCAACCCTGAAGCAGGCCTGCACAGGAGCGTTCGCCAGCTGCTCATCGACCCTCAGCATCACACTCCGATCCCAAACGCAGGCTGGCCGTCAGAGCTACGTGGACCCGTTCTCACGCCGCGCCAACTCATCACCCGCTCAACTCCCAACTCCGGCGACGGCAGGCAGCCACGCCCGCGGCTGCAGCAACCTCCGCACCCGGGCGACATCGCCCGTGACGGCAATGAGCGCGTCCGTGCTCGTGGGCGCCGCCGCGAGTCTGCGCACCACGCGATCGCGCAGCCCCGGCCGGGCCACCACCATCTCGATGGCCCGCTGCACGCGTCGGCCCGGTGCCAGCTCTCGCCGCAGCCTACAATCGTAGGGCACGAGGTCCTGTACGGTGTAACTCCTCTTACGCAACGCTGCGTCGATGACGGGCGCCGCAAGCTCGGCGGAGCGAAGCGCCTGATAGATCCCCTGGCCTGTCAGGGGGTCGTAGTAGCCGGCCGCGTCCCCCACGAGTACGCAACAGTTTCCCACCGCGCTGCGCGTCGGCCGGTCGAACGGCCCGCTGGCCCACGGTCCCGCCTCGATCCGCGGAGCGCCACCGTTCCAGCTCAGAGGCAGCGTGCTCACCGCGTCCCTGTAGAAAGCGATGGGATCCGTTCCCACGCGTCGCCCATAACGCGTCGAGTCCACCACGAGCGTTCCGTTCCAGAGGAGTCCGTCCCCGCTGACCGGCGCGAGCCCGAACACACCCCAATCGGCGAGGAAGAGCGTGCCCGCGTCTGCCGGCGGCCCGGAGCCTCGCAGACGGCACGTGAGCGAAAGCTTCCGGAGCTTGGGCCCGCGGCCGGTCAGACCTGCTCGCCGCGCGACGACCGAGCGCAGCCCATCCGCGCCGACTAGCAGTCGGGTCCGCAGGGTCTCGGCGCGGCCGCCGGGACCAATGGCGCGGACGACCACGCATCCGTTACCGTCCACCTCGAAACCGGTCATACGCACGCCTTCCTCGATGCGCGCGCCGCGGCGGACCGCCTCCACGGCCAGCGCCTGGTCGAGGCGCTCCCGCGGCAGGCCGATTCCGACGGCCCGCTCACGGTTGTACCGACCGCACGCCAGGTCGCCGGCCGGCGAGTGGATCCGCCACCCCGTGATGCGCGCCGGGCCGGCGGCGAGCACCACGTCGAGCAGACCGAGACGCTCGAGCGCTGCCACGCCGCCCGGGTTTACGCACTCGCCGCAGGGCTTGTGTCGTGGGAAGCGCGTGCGCTCCAGGATCAACACGTCCCAGCCCAGGGGCGCCAGCAGCCCGGCCAGTGTGCAGCCGGCCGGTCCCGCCCCTACGATGAGGACATCGGCTGGCATACGGTTCACCTGGAGCCCCCGCCACGCTCACGCACGAACATCGCCTCGAAGGCCAGACCCACCTGATCATCCACGCTCAGCAGGCCCAGGAACCGCCTACGCCTGGTGATCCCGAAGTCGGAGAGCCGCACCTGCGCTTCGCCCATCGCGAACAGCGTATCCCCGGAGAAACGGTAGGTCGTCGTGAACTCGGTCTGCCGCGGCTGCCCGTGGACGGTGAGGTCTCCAGTGATCATGGCCCGGTGAGTAATCGAATCCGCCTCCAGGGGCTCGATCTCGCCCAGCACGAAGCTGGCCACGGGGAACCGCTCGGTCTCGAGCGTGCTGCGCGTATCGCCGTCACGAATGCCCATGCCGGTCCGCAATGTCGCTAGCTGGATCTCCACCTCGCCGCGTGCGCCCGTGAGTCCCACGGTGTCCGGCAGCTCGAGCCAGCCGCTGACATCCGAGGTCGTGCCCCTGAAGCTGCCCAGTGTGCCGCGCGCAAAGAAGGCCGCGGTCGTGCGCTCTGGAACCAGCGTGTAGCGCCAGGCAGTGTCCGGCGCGGCGCTCGCCACCTCTTGTAGATCTCGGATGTGAAGATCGCCCTGTACGCGGCCCGGCGCGCCGAGGCTATCGCTTGTGCACGACGCAACGAACGCCACCAGCAACGCGGCGGCCTGCATCACTCGGCCGGCTCCACGTG
>JACQVC010000196.1 GCA_016209995.1 Gemmatimonadota bacterium | reverse complement strand
TCGTGCCGGCGGCCCAGCTCGTCATCGCCCCAGACTGCGGGTGCGTTCACCTGCCGCGCGATGTGGCCTTCGCCAAGCTGTGCGCGATGGTCGAGGGCACACGCCTGATCCGGAAAGAGCTCTAGCGAGGCTGCGCCTCAGACCGCCGAGAGGCTCCGGTTCCGCGCGGCTGATTGATGGGAGTGACGAGGTCGGCGCGGCAGCGAGCGGCGCCTCGGCGCCGCTCGCTGCTCCAGGCTCGTTCCGGTCGTCTCAGAAGTTGACGGTGAAGTTCAGTCGCACGAACCGCGGCGTGTAGATGCCGGTCGGCACGCCCCACCCGCCCGGCCGCGGCGCGTTGTCCGTGTTGTAGATGTACGTCGTGTTGTAGCCGGTTGCGTAATTTGTGTTGAGCAGGTTCTGGATGTCGACGCCGATGTCGGCCCGCGTACGGCCGAAGCGGGCGACCTTCGCCAGCCGCACGTCGAGCTGCGTCCGGCGCTCGTCCGCGTAGACGCGGTGCGCGTTGTCGGTGAGCGGGATGTTGGTGGACCCCGTCGCCGTGGCGCCGGGCGGCAGATGACCGAGCGCCGCCACGATCACCGAGTTCGGCACCTGCCACGTCGCGTTGATCGCCAGCGGCGGCTGCGACCGCACCACGCCGCTGACCAGGACGTCGATCTTCCGGACCATGTAGCTCGCCAGGCCCCGCACCGTCGTCTGCCACGGCTCCACGTTGCGGCAACCGCGCGGATCCGGCCCCGAGGGCGACGCCCCGGCGGCTTGGTTGTAGCGGACGTCCACCTCGCAGGTGTCCACCTTGCCCCGCCCGGTGGTCGTGCCGAGCTGCACGGTCAGACCGGAGCGCCGCGCGTTCACCGTGAAATCGACGCCGTCCCACGCGCTATCGCGCTCGACGCCGAGCTTCCGCTCGCGCATCATGTGGCGCTGCGTCGAGACGGCGTTGGCCGCCGCCGTGGGCACCCACACGGTGATCGGGTACTCGCCGCCGCCCGCCAGCCGCGAATCCTGCGGCGCGGTCAGCGTGTACGTCTGGTAGTGCGACAGGAGGTCGGCCTGGCGGGTCAGGTCGTCGGTCACGAAGAAGCTGTGGAACGTGCGGTGCGTGAAGCTGGCCTCCACCGACAGGCGCGGCAGCACCTCCTGCTGGACCGTGAGTGTGTACTGGTAGTCGTGCGGCCGCACGCCCCACCCCTTCAGCACGCCCGGGTCGACCAGCGTCGCGGCGCCGAGCTGACCGAAGTTCCGGGCGTTGCCGACCGCCGCGGCACACTCGCCGTTGGCGTTCGGGTTCAGCAGGCTGCAGTCCACCACGCGGTTTCCGTTGGAGTCGGTCCAGCCGCGGTTCTGCACGTTGCGCACGACCGTGAAGCCGGGATTGGTCGAGGTGTACGGCAGATCGTTGGCGGCGTACGCCAGGTAGCGCCCCCAGTTGAACTTGAGCGCCGTCTTTCCGGTGCCGAGCACGTCCCACGCCACGCCGACGCGCGGCGTTATGTCCTGATTCGCGTTGACGCCCTTGGTCTACTCTATGTTGATCGGGTTAGGATTCAGCCACGACGTGTTCGTGGTCCCGTTCAGCTCCGGGGGCGCAAAGCTCGACGCGACGTCGTAGCGCAGGGCGCCCTGCAGCGTCATGGTGCCGCGGGTCCAGCTGTCCTGGATGTAGATGCCGTGCTGCTGCGTGACCGTGCGGCGGCCGAAGTCGGGCAGATAGTAGCTGACCGCGTTCGGCACGCCCCGGTTGAAGCGGTAGCCGAGCTGCGGCTGGTTCGCGACGTCCTTGTCGAGGATGTCGAGCCGCCGGTACTGGTACCCGATCTTCGCGCTGTGCGCCCCGGTGACGTACGACGCCGACGCGACGACGTCATCCGTGCTGGCCTGGGCGGGGCCCCAGCTCTCCACGGAGCGGTAGCGATAGTTCGCCACCGGCGCGTACGGCAGGCCCGTCGCCGGATTGATGGTGTTCGACTGCTCGGTCGCCGAGATCAGATCGGTGATGCCGTCCGGCGGCGGCTGACCGAAGATCGGCTGGTAGCGGAACGCGTTGTAGCCGGCCTCGAGCAGCAGCTTGCTGCTCGCCGTCATCGTCCAGGTACCCTGGTTCACGTAGAACGGCACGTCGAAGTAGCCCCGCGCGGCGGTCGACGTGGCCTCCGGCGACATCTGCTGCCCGGTGTTGTTGCCGAGCCCGATCCAGTTCGTGCCCCGGTTGTGGCAGCCGTTGGTCTCGACCCGGAGCGGCGTGCCTTCGCACCGGTGCTGGTACTCGGAGTTCACGCGGACGCGGTGCTGGCCGAATTGCCCCGTCAGGCGGCCGATGGCCATCATGCGGTCCTGCACGAGCCGCGCCTCGATGGGCGAGCCCACCCAGTCCCAGCGCGACGCGTCGCCGGTATTCGCGTTCGCGAAGATGCCCTCCATGGCCGTCTGCGTGCTGAGGTCGCGGTAGCTGCCGAAGAACCAGAGCCGATCCCGCTTGATCGGGCCGCCGTACGACACGCTCGTGTCGTACGACTGGATGATGCCGGGCGTCTGCCGCAGGTTCGGGTTGAGCGTCCGGATCTTGTCGTCCAGGTTCTCGCCGCGCGACCAGTCGCCGGCGAGATTCAGGAACGCGTCTCCCCTGAAGACGTTGCCGCCAGATTTCGGGATGATGTTCATCACCGGGCCGCCGACGTCGCTTTCCCCGAGACCTCCCCCGACCGCGATGGCCACCTCCTCGGCGTTGGGCGTGTCGTAGACGTACGACGAGAAGCCGCCGCTGCGCGCCGCGGTCACAGGAAACCCGTTGACCGCGTAGCGCCCTTCGCCCGCCACGAATCCCGAGTTGATCGTGCTCGAACGTGCGAAGAAGTTCGTCATCGTGGGCGACAGCGCCAGGCCGGCGTCGCCGACGAACAGGCCGGGCGTGGCGTTGAGCAGCGCGCCGACGGCCCGCGTCGCCGGGATCGCCGCGATCACGGCGGCCTCGAGCACGACCTCGCGCCGGACGTTCTGCACGTCGACGACCGGGGTCTCGCCGGTAACGGTGATCGTTTCCTCGATGGCACCGACCCGCAGCTCGATCGGAATGGTGAGGGTCTGCGTGCCGGTGAGCTCGACGCCGTCACGCCGCACGGTCGAAAAACCCGCCAATGTGAAGGTCAGCCCGTACACGCCCGGACGCAGATCGACGATGCGCCACTGGCCGGTGCCGTCGGTGACGGCGGTCCGGACCCGTTCGATGAGCGCGTCGCTCGCGGCCTCGACGGTCACGCCCGGCAGCACGCCGCCGGACGCGTCACGAACCGTGCCCGTGAGGGTCCCTTGCGCGGCCGCAAGAGACGGTAGAAACAGGACTGCAACAATCGCCAGACCCTTGGCTCGCATACTTGTGCCTCCCTTACAAGCACTTCGCACACCGGCCGGACGGGGAAACGGTGGCTGCAGGCAGCCACGGAAACACGCATAGTTCTCCGGCTAGAGGTCCCGGCGCACGACGAAGAGTCCGCCGTCCGCAACAGACGTACCTATCACCGGCCAGTCGTCACTCGAATCTTCTGCAGGTCCAGGAACTGCTGGCTGGGCATTACTTGAGCGCCGGCATTATGGCACAGGGAGCGTGTTCGGCCAAGCTTCAGGTAAAGGATGATGCATGGGCTTTGTTCTGATGAGCTGTTGGGGTCTTCCAATCAGAGCCGAAATCCCTGTACTCAAAACGGCGAAGAGCCTCTAACGGCGAAGACGGGGTCGGGAGTCCTTTCTCCGCTCACCTCCGGGGAGTAGGGCAGGGACGGAGGGGGTCCATTCAGGACCGTCTCTTGCAGTACCACCGTTCAGACAGCTAAGCGGGCGCGACTTTCCTGGGAAAAACGAATATCGCGTGGCCCGATATTCAGATTTCCGAATCGGTCGCGTCGTGAAGTGTGGCTGTTTTGGATCTTCAGGGGCGGGTGCTTGCGGGAGACAAGGAGCGGGGTCTGGTGACGGACCCCGCTTCTCCGTTAAGGGGCACGCCCTCTGGAGCCAGATCGGCGGGCCGCGCCCCTCTCCGGCAAGACCTACCTCTGGACGGCGCTGAGAAATGCGCGTATAAGCATGGTACCCACAAGAGTTACCCTCCTCCACTCCGGAGGTCCGCACTGGCCTGACGACGGCTAGAGACTTGGCGTCGCGCCCGATTCGCTGACTGAGCAGAGAGTATGAACGAAGGGAGAGAGCTCATGCGAAGGATTCTTTACGCGCTGATAGCATTGGCGTCGGCCGTCCTCGTTCCCACCACCGTCTTTGCCCAGGGCAGCATCACGGGCGTCGTGCGCGACTCGTCCGGTGCGGTGCTGCCGGGCGTGACGGTCGAGGCCGAAAGCCCCGCCATCATCGAACGCGTGCGCACGGCCGTCACCGACGGCACCGGGCAGTACCGCATCACCGAGCTGCGCCCCGGTGCCTATAGCGTCACCTTCACGCTCGCCGGCTTCAACACCTTCAAACGCGAGGGGGTGCAGATCACCGGGTCGTTCAACGCCACGATCGACGCCGAGCTGCGGGTCGGGGCGCTGGCAGAGACGATCACGGTTACCGGCGAAACGCCCATCGTGGACGTGCAGAGCACGACCCGGCAGCGGGTGATGGATCAGGAAGCGATCAGCACGCTGCCGACCGGGCGCAACATGTTCAATCTCGGCGTGCTCGTTCCCGGCCTCTCGATTTCGACCGGCGGCTTGGCGTCGCAGGATGTCGGCGGAGCGCTTGGCCCGGAGACGCGGGCGCTCGTGGCCCACGGGGGGCGGACGAACGATCAGCGGTTCATGATGAACGGCGTCTCGCTCAGCTCGATGATCGGCGGCGGCTGGGGCGGCGGCGC
>JACQVC010000195.1 GCA_016209995.1 Gemmatimonadota bacterium | reverse complement strand
ACTACGGACACTACGGGCCGGCGCTCGACCCGCTCGAAGTAGCCGGCCTGGGCGCGCTTTTCCTCCGGCGTGAGCGTGATGCGCCAGCTCGGCGTAGGGCGGGGCAGGCCCAGGTAATCGAGGAACTCGCAGAAGAGGTCCTGCGTGTGGCGCCACGGACCGGACGGCAAGTGATGGTTGGAAAAGAAGGCGACACCATCGCGCACCTTCGCCGGATCCATTCCCACGCGGCAGGGGGCACGTGAGAGCACGGTAGGAAAAATGCTCTTGAAGTAGCGCTGCAGGTTCAGCGTGATATCGAAGCGTCGCCCACTCATCGCCCGGCGCAGAGCCAGCACTCCGCGCGCGCCGCGCCTCTTCTCGAACACGATGACCTCGTCCACGGAAGGGTGCGCTTCCAGGACCTGCGCGGGGGCGGGCTCCGCGACCCACACGATATGGCGTGACGGATCGTCGTCCTTGAGGGCATTGACCAGTGGCAGGCCGTGGACCACGTCACCGACGCCGGTGAGCAGCACGACGCAGAAATTCTGGCCCGGGAACCGCAGCTCCGTGGGCATGGTTAGTTGTCGTCCAGCATGATTGTGACGAGCAAACCACCGTTTCACGCGGCGCCCCAGCCGCCTCCTCCCGGCGAACGGATGCTCACCGTGTCGCCGGCCCGGGCGTGGAACGTGGTCTTGCCGGGGAGGACAACCTCCTGCCCGTCGGCACGAATCAGGATGTTTTCCCCACACGTCCCGTCGCGCCCTCCCGCTGCTCCCGCGGGCGGCTTCGCTCGGCGCTCGCTCAGCAGCGTGACCTGGCCGTCCGTCAGGAGCTTGAGATCACGACGCAGGCCGTCGCCGCCCGGGTGCACACCCGCCCCACCGCTGCCACGGCGACTCGAGTAGTGGACAATGCGAAACGGATACGCGTGCTCGAGCGCCTCGATCGGCGTATTGAGCGAGTTCGACATGTGCGTGTGCACGCCGGACAGCCCCGGACCCTGCGGACCCGCTCCCATCCCGCCCGCCACGGTCTCGTAGTAGGCGAACGGCGCCCCCGTGCGCGGATCGATCCCGCCCACGGTCGTGTTGTTCATCGTTCCCTGCGACAGGGCTGGCACTACGTTGGGCAGGGCTTTGCCGAACGCGCGCAGCAGCACATCCGTGATGCGCTGGCTGGTCTCCACGTTGCCCGCGGCCACGCTCGCCGGCGGGTCGGCCGCAACGACCGACCGAGGCGGCAGCTTCAGCTCGAGCGCGGAAAAGGATCCTCCGCCGGACGGCAGCGGCTCACCCAGCAGCGCCTCGATGATACAGCGGATCACGTAGCGCGTGGCCGACGCCGTGATGGCGGCCACGGCGTTGATGCCGCCCTCGGTCTGGGGTGCTGATCCGCTGAAGTCCACGAGCAGCCGCTCACCTTGCACTTCGAGAGCGACACGGATCGGGATCTGCGTGTGGCCGAAACCATCGTCGTCCATGAAGTCCTCGGCCTCGTATCGACCGGGCGGAATCAGCGCCAGTCCGGCGACCAGCAGTCGATCGGAATAGGCCACCAGCTCGTCCATGGCCGCCAGAACCTCGGCGGCGCCTCGGCGCTCGACCAGCTCCAGAAGCCGGCGTTGCCCCGTGTGCAGCGCAGCGAGCTGGGCGTCCAGATCACCCTCGCGCTCGTCCGGGGTCCGTACGTTGGCCAGCACCAGCCGCCAGAGATCCGGCACCCGCTCCCCTCGACGCAGCAGGCGAACCGGCGGGAGACGTAGACCTTCCTGATAGATCTCTCGCGCCAACGGCATCGATCCGGGGGAGATCCCGCCCACGTCGGCATGGTGAGCCCGCACCGCCACATAGCCGAGCAGTCCGGAAGCCGGGCTCTGATGTACGGGCGCCACAAGCGTGATGTCCGGCAGGTGTGTGCCGCCCCGAAACGGATCATTGAGGCACGCGACGTCGCCGGGGTCCAGGCTGCCCAGCTCCTCGAGCGCCGCTTCCACGCTCATGGGCATGGCGCCGAGGTGCACGGGCATATGGTCACCCTGAGCAACTACGGCCCGACTCGGCGAGAAGAGGGCGCACGAGTAGTCACGCCGCTCCTTGATGTTGGGTGAATAGGCGGCCCGCCGCAGCGCCGCACCCATTTCCTCCGCCAGCGCGGTGAAAAGATGACGGAACACCTCGAGCTGAACCGCGTCGAGCGTGCCCGCCCCCCTTTGCGTGCCGCGACGAGCGTGCATTATCTTGGCAAGATAGGGCTCGCCCGCGACGTGCGGCGCTTGGGCGCAGTCCCGCGGCCCCAATCAGCAGATAACATCGATATAAGGGAGGGCGTGTGGCTAAACATCAAAAGCTCTTTGAGCGCGCCCGCGATGAGCTGTTCAGTCACATCAATCGCTGTGGCGTCCTCGAAGCATCGGAGGAGGACCAGCGCCAGTGGATGGACGAGACGGTGGACTTCATCGCCGAGCGTTACCCTGATCTCAGCCCGGAGGAACTAACCGAGCTCAAGACGTTAGGGCTCCGCTTCTGCCGGCCGGCCATTCCGCACGGCTCGGAAAGTACGGCTCTTTCCCCGGACGGCGCAAACGCGGCTTGACAACCCAGTGGAGCAGGGTCCCGTCTCACTCAGAGTCGCAAACACGGAGGAGTCAGGGCCTGCCCACGCCCGTGTGCTGGTCGTGGAAGACCAGCCCGCCATTGCTCGCACCGTCGCGCAGGCGCTGACCCGCATCGGCCACCAATGCCAGGTGGCCGACACTGTGCACCAGGCCAAGCTGTCCCTGAGCAACGACTCCTTCGACATCGTCATCACCGACGTACACCTGCCGGATGGCTCAGGCCTCGAGCTCGTGCGTTTGGTCAAAGACCACACTCCTGACGTGCAGGTGCTCGTGATGACGGCGTACGCCGACGTCAAGATCGCCATCGATGCCCTGCGACTGGAGGCAGACGACTACCTGCTCAAACCCTTCGACCTCGGCGATTTGACCCACGGGGTCCAGCGCGCCCTGACGCACCGCTGGTTGATCCTGGAGAACCGTCAGTATCGCGAGCACCTGGAGGCACGGGTGGTCGAGCAGGCGAGGCGAATCGAGCGCCTCTATCTGGCCAGCACGCGGTCACTCGTCGAGGCTCTGGAGGCCAGGGATCCGCACACGCGCGGTCACTCGGACCGCGTGACGAAGTACTCCGTAGCCGTGGGGCAGGCGCTGGCTGAGATAGACCTGGACCAGCTCACCACAGGCGCCCAGCTCCATGACATCGGGAAAATCGGAACTCGGGAGCACGTCCTGAACAAGCCCGGCCCTCTGACCAACGAGGAGCGAGACCATATCCGGCAGCATCCCATGATGGGCGTGCGCATCCTGAGCCCGATCGTCAATGTGCCCGCCATCCTGGGCATCGTTAGAAACCATCACGAGCGCTGGGATGGTGCGGGTTACCCAGATCACTTGGCTGGTAGCGCTATCCCGTTGCTGGCCCGTATCGTGGCTGTGGCTGACGCGCTGGACGCTATCACATCGAGCCGAGCCTACCGTCCACCCCGCCGCTGGAACGAGGCCATCGACGAGATCCAACGTGGGAGCGGAAGCCAGTTCGATCCGGACATCGTCGCCGTTGCCGGACCAGTCCTGCGCCAGCCCCTCGACGTAACCCGCTGAGCCGCCGACCCGCCAACCCGCTAACTCGCTAACTCCAAGTCCGCCATACGGTAGCCGAGGGTGGGTAGCGGCGAAATGCGCCTCGGCATATTATGGGCGCCGTTTCGAAGCGGGAGGTGCCCACGAACGGCCTGGCCGACCAGTTCTTCGGGCCACCCGTGGGGGAAGGCGGAGGACTCCTGGCGGGAGGGCGATCCATGGCGAAGCGACCAAAGTCCCGAAGGCGACTCTTCGCGAAGTCCGGATTGATCCTCATGCCGAGCGAGCCGGCATTCCTCAAGCGCTACTATGCGCGCGAGTCACTGAGCTGCACGCTGAGCTGCGGCGGACGCCTGGAGCCGGTACGCGTGCAGATGGCGGGATCCGAAGGCGGGAAGGCCTTGTTCGAGTGTCAGAGTTGCTCGTTGCGCTACGAGATGGAGATTCCGCCCGCCACGCGCACGGAGCGTCGCAAGGTGAAGGAGGCGATGGAGGACGGTAAGGACCCGGACTGCCCGCGGCACGGCGAGGGGCAGCGGCTCCTCCGGGTGCGCAGCGATCTGGTGTGTCCGCTCTGCGGGGTCGCCTACGCACGCGTCTGATCCGACCGGCCTCGCGAGCAGCCTGAGCGTGAAGGTCTTTCGCGCACGGGGCATCCGAATTGTTGCAGTGGCGGAAGCGCACGTTAATATTTGTGAGTAGGTGTCGGGGCTCCCACCCCTGGTGATGCGTTTGTCAAGAAATCCGCACTAGGAGGCGCCGACGATGGCGGATCCTTTCCTCAGCTCCGAGGAATACGACGAACGAGCGCATCAGCTCTACAATGATGGTGACTACGACGGGGCCTTGTCCGTGCTGAAGGAGGGCCTCGCGCTGTACCCGAATGCCGTGGAGCTGTACGTCGGGCTCGGGTACGCGCGACTGGCGCGCGAGGAGTACGTGTGGGCGCGGCAGGCGTTCGAGCGAGCCCTCGTTCTCGATCCCACGCACGAGGACGGACTGGTCGGGTTGGGTGAGGCGTTACTGAAGTTCGGCCAGCAGCCGGGCGCGCTGCGGCTCTTCAAGCGGGTCGAGTCGCTCGGGTACGGCGACGACCTGGACATCATGCTGTCGATCGGTCGTGCGCTTTATCGGGAAGAGATGTACGCGGAGGCGCGGGAGGCGTTTGCCCGCGCGGTCTCGGCGCATCCTGACAGCGCGGAGGCCCTGGCCTCGCTGGGCTACGCGCTTCACCGTCTCGGAGACGACGTGGCCGCGCGCCGGCAGCTTCGTCGCGCGCTCAAGCAGGACGCGGAGCTGCACGAGGCGCGGGTCTACCTCGGTCACCTGTTGTACGACGGGGGTGACTGGGATGGCGCGCTGAGGGAGTTCGAGTCCGTGCCGCCTCAGGAGCATTGGGATCCGCTCGCCGTCTGGCGAGTGGTCGAGCTGAACCGGGCGTTCCGGCAGGTCGAGCAGGGTGATCAGCGGCTGGCGCCCTGGGAAGCCCGGCTCGCAACCCTGGAGGAAGAGGATCCAGTGGATCGCCTGCTCACCGAGTTGGAAGCTGAAGTGGATCCGGAGGCGGCACGTGGACAGCTCGATTTGTTCGAGATCGGAAAGCGCGATACCTCCGCTGACGGCGAGCATCAGGTACGCACGCGCGAGGGCATGCTCCTGCGAGGAACCTGGTACGAAATCGTGAGGCAGATGCGCGACGACGCCGGCTTCTCGCACGAGACCGTGCCGCAGTTCATGCGCCGTCTGTCCGAGCGGTGGAGCGATTCGGTGGGGTTCACCGTGCCGGTCACGGATCCGGAATCGTTCCTGCGCGCGGCCGCGCAAGCAGGCGTGGTCCGCATCGATGAAGATGCTCGCTGACCAGTCAGGGGACACCGAGAGGTGGTAGAACGGCGATGGAACTAGACACCGGCATCCTCGACCGCTTTCACCAGGTGCTGGTCGCAGAGATCCGGCGCTCGCACCCGGATTACCTGGCCGGGCCGTTCCCCGTTGCGGCCATATACAAGGAGTTGGTACCCTATCGTACGCACCGGGACAAGATCGGCGCGGGCATGAGCGCGGAGTACGAGCACACGCTGCTCCGGCTGCTCAGCGGCGAGCGCGGCTATCTCCGTCTCGAGCCGGAGCCGGCACGCGTGGCCATCCTGCGCGAGCTCGCGTCGCGCAACCCGAACACCGCCATCTACCAGCAGTTCGCCGAAGCGCGGGTCAGCCTGGATCTAAGGACGGATGCCACTCCGGCGAGTCGCGACGCCTTGGCCGACCAGGCGGATCGGAGTGTGACGGCGCGAGACGATCGCGCGCAAGGGCAGCGCGAGCAGCGTCACCCGGAGGGCGAGAGCTTCGTCGCACCGTGGGAAGAGGCAGCGCCACCTGCGCCCCCACCGGGCGCAGCCCCGGAGATCCCGGCCCCCGCATCGTGCTGGTCTTGCGGAGCAGAGTTGCCTCCGCGCACGAACCTCCGCTTCTGCGCCTTCTGCGGCGTCAACGTGCTGGTGAGGCCGTGCCCAGCGTGCGGCGAGGAGCTGGACCGAAGCTGGCGGTACTGTATCGCTTGCGGGCACGCTCTGGCGTCTCCCTAGCACTGGGCTGGCGCGCTTGACGCCACGCGATACCGCCCGGTAGTTTCGTCGCGAATTTCAGGCCGTTTCCAACCATTTCGACCCAGAGCACTTCGTGTCGCATGCGACGCGGAGGCCTGCAACGGAGGCTAGGATGTCACGGAAGGTGGGGAGGTTCTCTCCGGTCCTGACGTTAGCGTTGATCACGTATGCGTGTGGAGGGGGAGAGCCGGCTCCCCAGGGCGAGATGGCGCCGAGCGCGGCTCCGCCGACGCAGACGTCGGCCGCGGCTCCCATGGGGGCGCTGCCCGAGGGCGTGACGGCGGAGATGGTGACCCAGGGCCAGCAGATCTTCACCGGAGCCGGGCTCTGCTACACGTGCCACGGACCGGACGGAACGGGAACACCGCTCGCGCCGAACCTAACGGATGTGACCTGGATCAACGTCGACGGCAGCTATGAGGCGATCGTCGGCGTGGTCACCTCGGGCGTGGCGCAACCGGAGGAGCACCCGGCGCCGATGCCGCCCCTGGGAGGCGCTCAGCTCACTCCGGACCAGGTGCGCGCCGTAGCCGCGTACGTCTACTCGCGGGCGCACGGCGGTTGAGAAGAGGCCGTCGTACACGGCGATCAGGGTCCCCACGCAACCGTAGCGAAGCGAAGGT
>JACQVC010000202.1 GCA_016209995.1 Gemmatimonadota bacterium | reverse complement strand
CCCCTACCCCACGCAACGTTCCGTTGCGTGGGGACCCCGGTCCGCGTGGAACGGTAGTTTCGCTCGTTTTGAGCTTTGGGGGTGTCACGCCCTGCTGGTCCTGGTATTTCCCCTTGCGGTCTTCGTACGCCACTCTCGGCGCTTCATCTCCCTCGAAGAAGAGAAGCTGGGCAATGCCTTCATTGGCGTAGATCTTGGCGGGGAGAGGCGTGGTGTTCGAGATCTCGAGGGTGAGGTGCCCTCGCCAGGTGGGCTCGAGCGGCGTGACGTTTACGATGATCCCGCAACGCGCGTAGGTGCTTTTTCCTACACAGAGGACGAGAACGTTGCGCGGAATGCGGAAGTACTCGAGCGTGCGGGCCAGTGCGAACGAGTTCGGAGGGATCACGCAGTAGGAGGCACGCACGTCCACGAAGGATCGGTCATCGAACGCCTTGGGATCGACGATCACGTTGTGCACGTTCGTAAACACCTTGAACTCGTCGGCAACCCGAATGTCGTATCCGTACGAGGATAGTCCATAGGATACGCAGCCGGCCCGAATCTGGGCCGGCTCGAAGGGATCGATCATCCCCTGCTCGCGCGCCATTCGCTCGATCCATGCGTCGTGCTTGATGCCCATTGTGGGGCAGAAGATACCCGCGTGGACGCAGAGGCGCCATTCGGCTACTCGGCTTGACATCGTTTCTCGGGCTCAGGTATTATCGGGCGGCCCGTAAGTAAGCGATTTTACAAGCAAATCGGCATGCTCAGAGAGTACGTCCCAGTCCTGATATTGTTCGCGGTGGCCGTGGCGAACGCGGTGGGCATGATGGTCGCCTCGCACATCTTGAACCCGTACCGTCCCACCCCGCAAAAGCTCATGCCCTACGAGTCCGGCATGATCCCGCTCGGCGACACGCGCGAGCGGTTTTCGGTCAAGTTCTACATCGTCGCGATCCTCTTCATCATCTTCGACATTGAGACGGTGTTTCTGATTCCGTGGGGTGTGGCGTACCGCGATCTGGGGGTCTTCGGCTTCCTGGAAATGTTGGTCTTTATCGGGGTACTGCTGGTAGGCCTCATCTACGTGTGGAAGAAAGGAGCGCTCGAGTGGGAGTAGAAGAGAGCACGGCTGCGACGGCTGCACGCATGCAGCGGCTCGGGGCTCTCGGCGGCGGGAGCCCGACGTTTCTCACCACCAAGCTGGACTTTGTCGTGAACTGGGCACGGCGTAGCTCGCTGTGGCCCATGCCGTTCGGAACGGCGTGCTGCGCCATCGAATTCATGGCCATCGTCGGCAGCCACTTCGACATGGCGCGCTTCGGCATGGAGCGCCTGGCCTTCAGTCCCAGGCAGTCCGATGTCCTCATCTGTGCGGGCCGCGTGCCGTACAAACTGGCTCCCGTGCTGCGTCGGGTCTGGGATCAGATGCCGCAGCCCAAATGGTGTGTGTCGATGGGCGCCTGCGCGAGCTCCGGAGGTGTGTTCGACAACTACAGCATGGTGCAGGGGATCGATACGATCATCCCCGTGGACGTCTACGTTCCGGGCTGCCCACCTCGCCCGGAGGCGTTGCTCTATGGACTCATGATGATTCAGGAGAAGATCCGGGGTGAATCGATGCCGGCGCGTCGGGAGCTGCGAGCGGAGGATCCCGAGCGAGCCGGTCGACCGCAGCAAGGGCCTACCGAGATCGCTGCGTTGTCGGGTCCCTTTGGTAACTCCACGAAACAGAATCGGGTGAGCGGCCTGGTCCCCACGGATCGTGTGGAGCGCCCTGACGACCGCATTCCTTAAGGCGACGTCAGACTCCTCGGGAGTGGATGCGTGATGGCGTACCGCCAGGGCGACTCACAGCCGGGAAGCGGGCCGGAAACACTGCGGCCGCTGGTTCCTTCGGGAGCGCGAACGTCGACCGACGTAACGCCCGAGCGGCACCCGTCCGTCGCAGCTCTGCGCAGTCAGTTCCCCGAGGCCGTCCTGCATCACGAGGTCAGCGCGGGCGATCAGCACGTCGTGCACATCCCCCCGGAGCGGAACCTCCAGATCCTGGGCTGGCTCAAGAACGCGGACGAGCACCGGTACGATTTCTTGGCGGATCTGACCGCCGTGGACTACGGAGGTGGGCGTCCACTCCAGGTGGTCTACCAGCTCTGGTCGATCTGGCACCGGCGGGCACTGCGCGTCAAGTGCGCGCTCCCACTGACCGCACTGGCGATCGACAGCGTCTCGGGATTGTGGCAAGCGGCCGACTGGCTGGAGCGCGAGGTCTACGACATGTTCGGAATCGAGTTTCGCGGGCACCCGGACCTCCGGCGCATTCTCATGCCCGAGAACTACGCCGAAGGACATCCCTTGCGTAAGGATTTCCCCCTGCGCGGTCGCTTCAGTCGCGCGGAACAGACCCGCCGGGCCCTTTCTCAGGATCCACGCGATTACTACATCCCGGAAGAATTGGCTATCGCTGACGAGCCACAGGTATTCGGAGGCGAGGGCTACTCGAGCGCCGCCAAGGGTTCCGGGAACGAGCAGGGAGGGAGCAACCCGCAGCGATGAGCCGCCGAACCGTCGAGTACGTGGTCGGTCGCAGTCCTCAGCTGGGCGTGGACGGCTCGCTCGTGGAAGCACCCGTACTGCCGGGCGAGCTGGACCTCTCCGGTGGCACCGCGGAGCCCGAGCTGGATTCCGAACGCATGCTCCTGAATCTCGGGCCCCAGCATCCGGCCACACACGGCGTGCTTCGTCTAGTCCTCGAGCTGGAGGGAGAAACCGTACGGCGCTGCATTCCTCACATTGGTTACCTCCACTCCGGGTTCGAGAAACAGGGTGAGTACCGCACCTGGAACCAGATCATTCCCTTGACGGACCGCATGGATTATCTGGCGCCGCTCATCTACAACTGCGCGTTCGCCATGTCCGTGGAGCAGCTCATGGGCATCCAGGTCACGGAGCGCTGCAAGGTTCTGCGGGTGATGTGCATGGAGCTGGATCGCATCTTCAGCCATCTGCTGTGGCTCGGGACCACGGCCATCGACGGCGGCGCCATCACGCCCTTCTTCTACTGCTTCCAGGAGCGCGAGCGAATCTACAAGCTGCACGAAGCGTTCACCGGCCAGCGGATCACGACCAGCGCGACACGGATCGGCGGGATGATGGCGGACCTTCCCGAGGGCTGGACCGACGAGCTGCAACACTTCGTGAATACGCTGTCACACACGCTCGACGAGGTGGACCGCCTGCTGACCGCCAACTCCATCTGGATCGGCCGCAACCAGGGCGTGGGCGCCATGGGTCCGCAGGACGCCATCAATCACGGGCTGTCGGGTCCGAACCTGCGCGCGAGCGGCGTCGCGTACGACGTGCGTAAGGACAATCCCTATTACGACTACGAGACCTACGACTTCGACGTGCCCGTGGGCGAGCACGGAGACTGCTACGACCGCTACCTGGTTCGCTTCGAGGAGATGCGCCAGAGTCTGAGGATTCTCCAGCAAGCCCTCGACCGTTTTCCGGACGGCCCCATCAACGTGGACGATCCGCGAGTCACGCTGCCCGGCAAAGCAGACTGTATGAACGACATGGAGTCCATGATTCATCATTTCAAGCTCGTGGTCGAAGGGGTCAAGGCTCCGCCGGGGGACTGCTACTTCCCGGTCGAGAGCTCGAAGGGCGAGCTGAGCATGTACGTCGTCGCAGACGGAGGCTCCAAGCCGGTACGCTGGCGCGTGCGGCCGCCTTCGTTCGTGAACCTTTCGGCCATTTCCAAGCTGGTGGAAGGCTCGCTCCTGGCCGACGTGATCATGGTGAACGCGAGTCTGGACATCGTGCTGGGCGAGATCGATCGATGAGCGGCCGGGACAGCGGGCGCGGCGGGGCCGAAGGCATTCCCTTCCGTAATCCGGGCTGGGCCGGCAACACCGGAGAGTTCGAGCTGAGCGAAGCGCAGGTCCGGGGTACGGACTACGCACCCCCGCGACCGCCGGAAGGCGGCCATGCTGCCGTCGCCCCCACCCACCCCTACCTGCTCGAGGACAAGGATCCGAACGCCCCGCTCTTCCAAGGGCCTTACCGCACGCGTTTCGAGAAGCTGCTCTCGCGCTATCCCGATCAACAGGCGGCACTGCTTCCCACGTTGAATCTGGCCCAGGAGCTGCGCGGCTACGTCTCGCCCGAAACGATGGACGAGGTCGCTGGCCTGCTGGGTCTCTCGGCGGCGTACGTGCGGGGCGTAGCCACGTTCTACACGATGTACAATCGGCAGCCTGTGGGGCGGCACCTGATCCAGGTGTGTACGAACATCAGCTG
>JACQVC010000204.1 GCA_016209995.1 Gemmatimonadota bacterium | reverse complement strand
TCCAGGGCACGTTCTGCGATCCGTACTACGGCGGCAACGCCAACTTCGTGGGCTGGGATCTCCTCGCCTACCCGGGTGTGCGTCTGGCCGTGACCGCCGACGAACAACGTCGCTTGGGGGTCGATCTGCCAGCGAACCACCGATCGGCGTACGACTACGGCGCGTTCGAGAAGCAGCCGCCAAGCACCGGCTCACCGGGCCCACACCATGATCGTTAGGCAGCAGCCCACCGACGTGGTCATCATCGGCCTCGGGGCCGCAGGCGGCGTCGCGGCGTTGCCGCTGGCGCAGGCAGGGCTCGAGGTCATCGGTCTCGAAGCGGGAGGCTGGCTCTCGCCGCGCGACTTCGCGCCCGACGAGCTGCGCAACAACTACCGCGCCTGGCCGCAAGCCGTGCAGAAGGCGAACCGCGAGATGCCGACGCACCGGCCGAACGCCTCGGCCCCTTACTCGTCGCGCGCTACGATCCATCCGATGATGAACGCAGTCGGGGGTACGTCGCTCCACTATTGGGCACAGAGCTGGCGCCTGAGCCCATGGGACTTTCGCGTGGTGAGTGAAACCACGCGGCGTTACGGCGCGTCGAGAATCCCGCTAGGCTAGTTTCTGTCGCGTAATCTATAACGCATTGTGCAACATAGCGTTCTACGAGAGTCTTGACAAGTATATGTGCGATGATGCACATATACTGCATGGGAACCAAGCGGGAATCACCCCGGGACGTGGAGCAGTGGCTGCGTAGCGCGGCCACGCAACTGTGGCCCGCGGCCCTGGGCTCGCTCAGCTTGCGCCGCAGCCGCTGCATCCGCGAACACTGCCAGGCCTGCCAGAGTGGCGAGCAGCATCAGAGCTATGTGCTGTACGGAAAGAACCGGGGACGGCGTTTCTCCATTTACATCCCCGAGGAGCTGGTGCCGCAGGTGCGCCGAATGGTGGAGAACGGTCGGGCACTGCAAGAGCTGCTTCAGCAAGCCGGGCCTCGCTATGTCAAGGCGTTGAAACAGGAACGGACCGACCGGGCTGCGGGTCGCAGGTGAATCAAACATGACGGCTGCCACAAGGCGCCAGCTCAGCTTCGCCGACCTCGAGTTCCTGCATCAGGGCGTTCGCCTCGAGCCTCTGCTACAGAGCATTTCCGACTTCCTCGACGGTCAGACGGATCTGCTCGAGCTGGTGCGTGCGGATCTGGAAAGGGGACTCAGCAACCCCGCCGCTGGGCGGAGACGGCGGTTGACCCCGCAGCAGGTGCTGCGCTCCCTGACCCTGCAGCGGGTGAAGAATTGGGATTACCGCGAACTGCGCGAACGCATCGCCGACGGGTACACGCTGCGGCGCTTCACCGAGTTCTTCAGTCAGCCGGTACCGAAGCACGATGCCTTCCATCGGGCGTTTCGTCGCTTGCGGCCGGAGACGCTACGCACGATTAACGAACGCGTGGTAGAGGCGGCCGTGGCGCAGGGGCTCGAAGACGGGAAGAAACTCAGGGTCGATACCACCGTCGTGGAAACCGACATCCATCATCCTACGGACAACAAGCTACTGTGGGACACGGTCCGAGTAGTCACCCGTCTGGTGGGCCGCCTCCAGGAGTACTTTGCGGACGGTATTGTGCACTTCCGCAATCGCACACGCAGCGCTCGCCGTCGCGCGTTGGAGATCGAACGGCTGACGGCCAGGCAGCGACCACAGCAACAGATGGGCAAATACCGGGAACTCATCCGTATCGCGAATCACGTTCTGACCGAGGCGCGAGCCGTACTCCAGGCCACCAAAGCAACGGCCACGATCCAGCTCGTGTCTCTCATCCTGATCGAACAGTTGCGCCACGAGATCACCCATTACTGTGATCTGGGCCAGCGCGTTATCGACCAGACTCGTCGCCGAGTACTCCACGGCGAGCAAGTCCCCGTTGAAGAGAAGATCTTCTCGATCTTCGAGCCCCACACCGACTTGATCAAGCGTGGTAAGGCCCTGAAGCCGGTAGAGTTCGGACACAAGGTGTTCCTCGCAGAAAGTGCCCGCGGGTTGATTACCCAGTATGACGTGCTCGACGGCAATCCCGCGGACACCGATCACGTCAGGCCTTCCTTGCAGCGTCATGCAGAGACGTTCGGACGATCACCAGACCTTTACGCGGCCGATCGCGGCTTTGACAGCATCGCCAACCTGAAGGCTTGTCAGGATGCCGGCGTCAAGCTGGCCTGCATCCCCCAGTGCGGTGGTAAGAAAGTCCCGGAACGAGAAGCCCTCGAGAAGCGCACAGACTTCAAGCGAGGGCAACGCTTCCGGGCAGGTGTCGAAGGTCGGATCTCGGTGCTCTTCCGGGGTCGTGGCATGAAGCGCTGTCTCGCCGAGGGCCGCGAGCGATTCGAAGTATTCGTAGGCACCACGGTTCTGGCCAATAATCTCTTGGCTATTGGCGAGCTGCGGCTTCAAAATCAAAAACGTCGCCGACGAGCTGCGTAGCGCCGTCTCCGCTCCGTACCCCCTTCACCACGCAGCGCTGACCTCGCTTCAATCGTGTCCTCCACCGCACGTGCGCAGGCGCCCACTACACAGACCGAACTCGGGCTCACGCATAGCCGAACTCCAGAGGTGACACCGTCGACGCGCTCACCTGTCGACGCGCACACCCGTTGCGCGGAGCCTTTACGCGACAGAAACAAGCTAAAGGGGTGGGGGCAGTACTTCAGCATCGGGACGCTGGAGCCCTCCTACCGGAGAGTGGACCGCTACAGCTCGGAGCTGCTGCGCAAGTTTCTGGTGCGGCGACACAAGGTCCCCGGGCGGGGGACCCGGCGATTCCGCTACCGGGACCTGTACGAGGATCTGGGCCTCGTGCGGTTGCAGGACCGTCGGCGGGTGTCGCGCTCGCATGCGTTGGCGTGAAACCAGTCCGAGAGCCGGATGCGGGAAAACTGCACGTCCGGTTCGATGAGCGGGTCCG
>JACQVC010000194.1 GCA_016209995.1 Gemmatimonadota bacterium | reverse complement strand
GGGTTGTACCACGCGCGCGCGCGCAGATCCACGCCCGTCGCCGTGGCTACGGCCGATCCCGTGCGTCGCGAGGCGAACTGCTGGACGATGCGGTTCGCGTATCCCAGGGCGATCGTCCCGGTGTTCGAGTTCGTTCCGTCCACGAGAACCTGGACTACGGCTCCCCGGCCCGCCTTCAGCTCGCGGCTGAAGCCGACCGGAATCTCGAGTCCGACCACGATGCGGCCGGCATCCAGCGCACGCTGCAAATCCTGTGACCGCTCGGAGCGGCCGGCCACGCGGAAGTAACCCGACGCCGTGAAGGCGTCCACCAGCGTGCGTGACTCCGCCGTGACATCGTGGTCCACCACGAAAAGCGCCACGTTGCGCACGTCCGTGTTGACTGCATAGCCGAAGAGGATGAGCTGGAGCAGCGGGGCGCCGAACATGATCCGCTTGGCGCGCGGATCGCGAAACATCTGGCGCAGCTCCTTGCGCACGAGCTGCCGGACCCTCAGGGACGCGTCGCCCATCAGCCGATCTCCTTGCGAAACATGCGGGTCGCCAGTCCGAGCCCGACCGCGGCAAAGAGCGCCATGAAAAGTCCCTGCACCCAGAGGACGTCCGCTCCCACGCCCTTGAGGAAGATTCCCCGCGTCACCGCGACGTAGTAGCGCGCCGGAACGATATAGGTGATGCCCCGCAGCACGACCGGCATGCTGGCGATGTCGAACAGGAATCCCGAGAGCAGCAGCGCCGGAAGGTAGGTAGCCACGATCGCGGCCTGCGTCGCCAGCACCTGCGACTTGAGCGTCGCCGAGATGAACATGCCCACTCCCAGCGCGCCAATGAGAAACAGGAGCGTGAGGGCGCCGAGCAGCAGCACGCTTCCGCGGAACGGAACGCCGAAGACCAGGATGCCGGCAGCGACGGCGATGCTGACATCGACCGCACCGATGCCGAGATAAGGAATCAGCTTGCCGAGCACGACCTCGAGGCGGTGGACCGGCGTGGACGCGAGCTGCTCCATGGTGCCGCGCTCCCACTCACGGGAGATCGTCAGCGCCGTGAGCATGGCCGCGATGATCGACATGATGACGGCCACGAGCGCGGGCACGATCATGTTCGCGCTCTCGAGCGTCGGGTTGTACCACACCCTCGGCTCCGCGCGCACGGGCAGCACGACCTCGCGGCCCTGGAGCAGGACCCGACTCGAATACCGCGCGACGATCGCGTCCGCGTAACCCAGCGAGATCGTGGCCGTGTTCGCGTCACTCCCGTCCAGCAGCAGTTGTACGGGCGCCGACCGGTCAGTGCCCGCAGCCCCCCCAGCCTCCCCGCCCGAGCCAGCAGCGGCCGCCAGATCCACAGCGAAACCCGGCGGGATGATCAGCGCCGCGCGCACGGTGCCGCGAGCCAGCAGGTCAGCCACCTCCCGCGCTGCGCCCGGCCGCTCCTTCACGCTGAAGTAGCCGCTGGCCTCGAACGCTTCCACCAGCTCGCGGCTTTGCGGGCTACCGTCCTGATCCAGGACCGCCAGCGGAATGTCGCGGATGTCCCAGCGGATGGCGTAGCCGAAGAAGAGGAGGAGAAACATCGGGAGCACGAATGCCAGGATCATGCTGCGCACGTCGCGCCGCAGCTGGATCCACTCCTTGCGAGCGACGGCCCCGAGACGCATCGCGTCCACTCTAGCGCCCCCTGACCCTTACGCCACCGCCAGTCCCGAGCACTATCCCTCGACCGCGCCGCCCTCACGGCGCACCAGCCAGACGAACACATCCTCGAGCGCTGGCGGCACGCGGCGCATTCCGTGGAACGCACAAGCACGCGCGGCCAACACTTCCGGAATGCGCGACCGCGCGGTCGTCTCGTCCTCGACGACCACGTGTACGGCGCGGCCGAACAGCGCCGCGTCCACAACGCCCGCGGCGCCGCGCAGCGCTTCGACGGCTACGGGCGGTCGATCCGTGCGCACCTCGAAGATCGGATGCTCCAACCTCGTCTTCAGGGCAGCAGGCGTGTCCAGCGCGATGAGGCGCCCCCGGTTCATCAGGGCCAGCCGGTGGCAGTACTCCGCCTCCTCCATGTAGTGGGTCGTCACCAACACGGTCGTGCCAGCAGAGGCGAGGGAGTCGATGAGATCCCAGAACGCGCGGCGCGCGACGGGATCGACGCCGGACGTGGGCTCGTCCAGAAAGAGAATCGGCGGCTCGTGGAGCACGGCACAGCCGAGCGCGAGTCGCTGCTTGAAACCCAGTGGCAGCTCGCCCGTCAGGCTGCGCTCTCGCCCGAGCAGACCTGCCATCGCGAGGACCCAGCTGCGCCGGTCGTCGAAGCGCGCGCCCGCGATGCCGTAGAGCCCGGCGAACAGTGCGATGTTCTCATCCACTCGCAGGTCCGGGTACAGGGAGAACCGCTGCGACATGTAGCCGATGCGCCGCCGGATGAGGTCCGGCTGCCGGCCGATGTCCAGCCCGTCCACCCATCCCTCGCCCTGCGTCGGTCGCAGCAGCCCGGTCAGCATCTTGATCGTCGTGGTCTTCCCCGCGCCGTTCGGGCCCAGGAAGCCGAAGATCTCGCCGTGCCGTACCGCGAACGTGACGCGATCCACCGCCGTGAAATCCCCGAACCGGCGAGTCAGCTCGTGCACGCGGGCGGGATCAGCCCTCACGACTCGTCTCGGCGTCGGGCAGCTCTTCGTTTGCGCCGTTGCCGGCCCCGGCCACCAGCTCCATGAAGACGTCTTCGAGCGATGGCTCCAGCGGCTCGATGGCCAGCACCTCGATCCCGGCGGCGGTGAGTGCCGAGCGCACGCGCGTCTCGTCGGCAGCAGCCTGCTCGAATCGCAGGTGGACCGTGTCGCCGAACAGCTCCGCGCGGCGAACGCCCTCCAGCTTCTTCAGCAGCTCACGGGCCCGGCGAGGATCGTTTGTGCGCACGGCCAGCAGCCGGCCTGGCAGCCGCTCCTGCAGGCGCGCGGGCGAGTCCAGCGCCAGTACGCGTCCGTGATCCAGTAGCGCCACACGGTCACAACGCTCGGCCTCGTCCAGATAGGACGTCGTGACCACCACCGTCACGCCTTCCGCCACCATCTCGTGCAGGATGAGCCAGAGGTCGCGCCGCGAGATCGGGTCCACGCCGAAGGTGGGCTCGTCCAGCAACAACACCTCCGGGTGGTGGATCAGCGCACAGCTGAGCGAGAGCTTCTGCTTCATCCCGCCCGACAGGTTGCCGGCCAGCCGGCTCTGGAACGGACCCAGGCTCGAGAAGCGGTAGAGTCGCTCGAGGCGCGCAGGTCGCTCCGCGCGCGGCACGCGGTAGAGATCGGCGTAGAACTCGATGTTCTCGCCCACCGTGAGATCCTCGTACAGGCCGAAGCGTTGCGACATGTACGCGACGTGAGGTTTCACGCGCTCAGGATCGCGCGCGACGCTCACGCCGAGCACCTGCGCGTCCCCTTCCCTGGGTCCCAGCACGCCAGCCAGCTTGCGCAGCGTCGTGGTCTTGCCGGCGCCGTCCGGACCGACGATGCCGAACAGCTCGCCGCGCTCGACGGCGAGCGTCACATCGCTCACCGCCGTCACGTCACCGAACCGGCGAGTCAAGCCGCGCAGCGCGACGGCGGGCGTCATGGCTCTCCCACGTCCAGCCGCACGTCGACCGGCAGCCCGGGCTTGAGATCGCGTCCGGGATCGCCACGGATCGCCACCTTCACCGCGTAAACCAGCCGCACGCGCTCCTCCTGCGTCTGCACGTTGCGCGGCGTGAACTCCGCTTCGCTGGCGATGAAGACGACGTGGCCGTCGTACGTCCGCTCCGGATAACTGTCGGCCGTGATCACGGCCGGCTGGCCGATCGACACACGTCCGACTTGATCCTCCCGGACGTAGATGCGCACCCAGCGATCAGCGGGATCCATGAGCGTGAGCACGGGCAGCCCGGGAGAGACGGTCTCGCCCGGCTCGCGGTGTCGCAGGGTCACGATTCCGGCCAGCGGCGCCACGATCACCGCGTTCTGGAGCAGCGTGTTCGTTTGCTCGAGCGCGGCCTCGGCCTGCCGCACGAGCGCGCGCTGCCCCGCGATGCGCTCGGTCCGCGGGCCTCTCTCGAGGATATCGAGCTGCGCGCGCGCCTGCTCGTGCTGCGTGCGCGCGATCTCGTGCACGGTCTCCGCATTGTCCAACGCCTCACGGCTCACCGCGCCGCCCTCGAAGAGGACTCGCGTGCGCTCGAGGTCGCGCGCCGCATCGGCCAAACGCTGCGCGGCAGCGGCCAGTGCGGAACGACCCTGGCTCAGCTCCTCCGGCCGGAAGCCGGCCTCCAGCTCGGCGAGCTGGGCCCGCACAGCCGTGACCTGGGCCTCGGCCGCCGCGCGGCGGGCCTCCAGCTCGGCGCGATCCAACGCTGCCAGCTCGGCGCCGGCATGAACGGCGTCGCCCTCGCGCACGTCGATGCGCTCGACGCGACCTGCCACCTGGAAGCCCAGATCCACCTCCGTCGCTTCCACGGTCCCGGACGCTACCAGATAGCGATCCCCACCCTTCCCCCTCCGCGACAGCATCCAGACCGCGGCCACCGCCAGAACGACGACCACGACGATACCGATCCTCAGCCGCGTCATGGCTGCATCTCCAGATTCCGGTCCACCCACTCCGCCGAGAGATCGCCCATCACCCGCGCCAGCTCGACCGCCGCCAGGACGCGGGACTGCCTCGCTTCCGTCAACGCCGCCCGCACGGACAACAGCTCGGCTTCGGCCGTGAGATAGTCCGTTTGGACGCCCGCTCCCACATCGAGCGCCAACTGCTCGATGCGCGCCACCTCACCTGCTCGCGCCTCCGCGGCGGTGAGGGCGGCGACCCGCGCGACCGCGGATTCGAGAGCCGCGAGCGCGCGATCCACGACCTCGCCAACGCGCAGCTCGGCCAACCGCAGATCCTCGCGCGCAGCCCGCTCCTCCGCGGCCGCACGCTCGCTGGTGCTGACGCGCTGGCCGCCCGTGAAGAGTGGATAGGAGAGCTGGACGCCACCCTGCCATTCACCCTGGAAATCGCCCCCGCCTCCGCCATACTCGACGAAGCGCCCGGCGAGCTGCAGCTTGGGCAGCCACGCGGCCCGCGCCTCATCACGGCCCGCAGCCGTCGCTCCCACGCGACTGCGGGCACGCCCGATGTCCGCATTGCCCGCTAGCGCCCGAGCGAGCACATCCTCGCGACCGGCAGGGGCTGCCCCGGGACCCAGTGCGACAGAGGCCAACGATCGCCGTCGGACCCGATCGAGGTCCGCGCCCATGGCCCTCGTGAGATCGCGCTGCGCGACATCCAGCTGCGCCGCCGCGGCAATGCGCTCGGCCTGCGCCTGACTGAGCGCGGCTTCGACGCGCAGAACTTCGACGCGCGCGGCCCGACCCACGGCCAACAGACGCTCGACCCGGTCCCGCTCGGCCGTGAGCGCGGCGATCCGCCGGTCATGCGCATCCAGCAGCTCGCGCGTCGCGCGCGCCCTCAGATACGTCTCGACCACGGAGAGCACCAGCGTGATCCGTGACGCCGCCACGCCGACACCCGCCTCAGCGGCCTGCGCTCGCGCGCGATCGATGCGCGCGCCCCGTGCGCCGCCGTCGAACACCGTATACGAGACCGAGGCGCTGGCCTGGACCAGCACGCGGTCGAACTCCGGCGGCTGACGAATATCGAAGCCGTGCAGCGGAGCCACGACCATCGGCTCCTGAAAGCGATTGGCCACACCGTCCACGGCCAACCACGGCAGTCGGGCTGCTTCGGCTTCGCCGGTCAACGCCCTCGCACCGTCGAGACGCGCCTGCCCCGCCGCAACCGAAGGATGCTGCGCCAACGCCGCCGTCACGGCTTCCGACAACGTCAGTACCAGGCTATCGCTTGGTTGGTCAGGTCCCTGAGCCGCCATAACGCCGAGCGCCTGTCCAGGGTGAGTCAGGGTGAGGAACGAGAGCGCCAACGGCCTCGCCCATCTCATGGCTGCGTCCATCGTCTCCTCCCTAACAGGTCGCCGCGCGCGACCACGGTAGTTCACCAGCGACCTGCTAACGTCCAGCGGAGCCCGCCGACAGCGCTCGACCGGCGAAGGCAACCGCATGCTCTACGATGCGCTCGCGGATGCGCGGATACCTCGGGTCCAAACCGGCGATGACCTTCATGGGCCGGCGGGCCAGCGTGAAATAGATCGGTTGGGAAAGGATACTGAACGCCATCAGCAGCGGATCACCAGCGCGGATCTGCCGCTTCGCCTGCCCCTCTCGCAGCAGCCCTGTGAGCACCTTCAGATTGGCCTGAAACGCAGAGACCACGGCCTGCGGCGGCTTACGCCCCGATGTGATCTCCTGAAGCAGGAGCAGAACCACATCCGGATTCGCGCCGAGGAAATCGAAGAAGGCCCGCATGACCGCCTCCAGTCGATCCAGCGGCTCGCCCTGCTTGGATGCAGCCATGGCCACCGCCTGCACGAGCGGCGCGATCGCAGTCGCCAGGACCGCATCGTAGAACTCTCGCTTGGAGCCGAAGTGATACGTCACGGCCCCCAGGTTCGCCCCCGCCGCGCTCGTGATCGCTCTCAGGGACGCTCCGTCGTACCCGCGCTCGCCGAAAAGCGCCCGGCCCGCACGCAGCAGCGCCCCCGTCGTGTCCACCGGCCTGGTCTTGCCTCTCACGTCCGCTCCGTAGGCTGCGTGATGCGTTCATACGAACGTATGAATCATAGCCGACCGGGGCCGCCGCGCAAGGGGATCCGCCGGCAGGGCGTAGGGAAAGACGGCTAGCGCCGGCTAGGCGGCGCCCTCGCGGTAAACCTAGGCTCCGGCCAGCGTGGCCAGCGGGTACTCGAATAACGTCCAGACGAGGGAGATCCAGAGGAGATTCGAGGGGAACAGACGCATCACCATGATTCCGATGTTCGGGAAGGCGGCGGCAAAGGCCCAGACGGCCAGTCCTGCGATGACAGCCGTGCGCGCTCCCGCACCGAACCGGGGCCGGATCGCGGCATACAGCCACACCTGTCCGATCCCCAGGACGAAGCCGAGCACGAAGAACACCGCGATGGCGGCCCCGGCTACAGGCTCCACGCCCAGCGCCTGCATGGCGGCGTCGTACTGGGCGCCCAGGATGGGAACGTTGAGGATGGTTTCGCCGATGTTCAGGACGACTCCGGCTACGAGGCCACCGAGAATCGCGCGGCCCACATTGATCCTGCCCATGGGGACCTCCGGGTGGGGCGCAGACAGTGCCCTGAGAAGAGCCGGGGAATGGCGGCCGCTGCGCGAGTTGAAATCGGGAGAAGCCGGACCGCAAGCGAATGTCGGCGCCTCTTCCGCCCCTGTCAAGCAGCCTTGTGGGGATCCCCCCCCGGCCCTCTACCTTGTCCATGAGGGCAGGTCTACATTCCCCGGCAGCGCATCACGTTCGTTCGCATTGGCTTTCACGGGAGGACCGGATCTTCCATGAACACGGGACAAACGGCCGTGCGGCAGGCGTTCGTGACGTTGGTGATGGGGAGCCTGATGGCGTTCGGGCCGCGGCCGCTTCTCGCGCAGTCCCCACCGCTGGCGGGGATCCTGACACGGCCGGGTCAGGACGTTGTGATCCGCGGGGGTTGGCTCTTCACCGGAGTCAGCGACGCCCGCGTGCGCAACACCGGAATCCTGGTGCGCAACG
>JACQVC010000193.1 GCA_016209995.1 Gemmatimonadota bacterium | reverse complement strand
GAGGCGGATCGCGTTGCGCAAGGATGCCAGCCTTTCCGGACCGCGCGATCTGATCGGGTCCTGGACGAACTATACCAACTATACAGTACGGCTCGGCGGCAAGGCAAGTAAGGTGGAGCGTAGCGGAGACGAGCGGCCCTGCTGATCACCTTCGGCAGGGCCGCTTGCAAGACGATGGCGCCGTCACCAGGCAATCCCGTAATCCTCGCCGTCCGTGCTCGACCCACCCCAGAACGTGCCGTGACGCCAGTCGAAGAAGATGCCGTTCAGCGGACCGGACGTGGAGCGCGCGAGCTCCAATGAGTAGCCCATGCGCTGGAGATCCTGGCGCACCCAGCCCGGCACCGATTCGTTCAGCGTCAGCCGCCCTGGGCGCGAGTCGTGCTCGCCGAACGAGCTGCGCATCTGGTAGCTCGTGATGTTCGCCGCCTCGGCCGCTTCCTGCACATTCATCCCGAACTCGACCGCGTTCAGGAAGAACTGGAGCAGGTTCTGGTCCTGCGTGTCTCCGCCCTGGACTGCCGACGACAGAAACGGCTTCCCGTCCTTGAGCGCCAGGCTCGGCGTGAGCGTAACGCGCGGCCGCTGACCCGGCCGGATCACGTTGAACGGGTTATCGGCTTCGTCCGTCACAAACTGCTGCGCGCGCTGGCTCATGCCCACGCCCGTGCGGCCGGCGATGACGGCGGGGATCCAGGCGCCGCTCGGCGTGACGGACACCACCCAGCCTTCGGCATCAGCCGCCTGGATCGAGGTCGTCCCGGCCCTGAAGCTCTGGTCGAACTCCGCGTTCGCCTCGGCCTGCGCCTGCGCATCACGACCCTGCTGCGACGTGACGGACGGCTTGCCCCACTGTTCCAGCAGGTGGCGGAACGGGTTGGTGCCGCCCTGGAACGGGTACGGATCGCCCGGCCGCACGTTCGGATCGTTGCGCTCCCAGTTGATCTGCTGGAACCGCGTCTTGGCGTATTCCTTCGAGAGCAGACCCTGGATCGGCTCGACGGGCGGGAGGTACGGATCGCCGTAGTAGAAATCGCGATCCGCGAACGCCAGATTCATCGCCTGGTACAGCGTGTGGATGTAGCGCGCGCTGTTGTAGCCCATCGACTTCAGGTCCACGTTCTCCAGGATGTTCAGGGCCTGCAGGAGCACTGGCCCCTGCGTCCACGTGTTCAGCTTGTAGACCTCGATCCCCTTGTACGTGGTCTTGACCGGCTCCTCGATGAGCGGCTTCCAGGTGGCCAGGTCCTGCATCGTGATGAGCCCGCCCATCTCGCGGTTGCCGCGCACGAACTCCTGGGCGATGTCGCCCTTGTAGAAGCGGTCGTACGCCGCGTAGATGGCTTCCTTGCGGCTCTTGCCCGCCGCGAGCGCCTGCTTCTCCGCCTCCACGAGCTTGCGCAGCGTGGCGGCCAGGTCGGGCTGCCGGAAGATCTCGCCCGGCCGCGGCGCCTCCCACTCCTCGCCCTGGTGCGGCAGCATCACCTCGCGGGAATACCGCCATTGCTTGAGCGCATCCTTGTTGTTCTCGATGCTGCGGGCCGTCTGTTCTTCGATCGGATAGCCGTCCGCCATCTGGATGGCCGGCTCGAGCACCTGGGCCAGCGACAGTCGGCCGAACTCGGCGAGCATGAGCAAAAGGCCGCCCGGCGTGCCGGGCGTGATCGCGGCCAGCGGACCCTCGCTCGGCGGATACTTCATGCCTTTGGAGCGGTAGAACTCGGGCGTCGCGCCCGTGGGCGCGATCCCGGCAGCGTTGATGCCGATCACCTTGCCGGTCTGGGGATTGTAGATCAGCGCCTGCGTCTCGCCGCCCCACGAGAGCACGTCCCACATCGTCGCCACGGCCGCCAGCATCGCGGCCGCCGCGTCCACCGCGTTGCCGCCCTTCTGGAACGTCATCGCGCCGGCCGTCGCGCCGAGAGGCTTCCCGGTGAAGGCCATCCAGTGGCTGCCGTGCAGGACCGGCTTCGCCGTGCGCTGCGCGTGAACGTCATGCGGGGGATACATCAGCAGGGCGGCCCCGATCAGAACCGCGGCGAGGAAGGCTCGCATATCGCCTCCTTGATGGAATTGCCTGAGATCCGGCAGGCATGGCTGATCACAAGGCTTGCGGGAGTATATGGCACAGCTACTGCCCGAACCAGCGGCGCAGGCGCTCCGCCTCGAAGCGTCGCTTCTCTTCCATGGTCTCGGGCGATGGCGGTGCGATCTTGACCGCCGGCTGCGGGCGCGCGTAGAAGTCGCCCTGCACCAGCGCCGCCTGCCCGGCTCCCATCTCGAGGAAACAGGCGCCGCGGCCGTCGAAAGCCGGCGGCTGCGGCTGACCCTGGATCTCGGCGGCGATCGCGGCCGCGACCCTGCGGCCGTGGGCTTCCGCGAAGAGCCCGGCCTTCGGAAGCGGCATCTGGTTCGCGAGCGCCACGTGGATCACGTCGCCGATCGCGTAGACGCACGGCCAGCTCGTGGCCAGCGTCGCCGGGTCGGGCACGATCCAGTCGCCCTCGCCGGTCAGCCCGCTCTGCTTCACGACGGCGGGCGGGCGGTGAGGTGGCACCACCAGCGCCACGTCGTAGGCGAGGTCGCCATTCTCGTAGACGATGCGCTCGGGCTCGAGGCGCACGACCTTCCGACCGGTCTCGTATGCGATGCCTCGCCGCGTCAGCTCCTCACCCATCCAGCGCGCGCCCTCGGGTCCGGCGTTCGGCAGCAGCGTGGGCTGAACCGTGGTCAGCGTCATGCCGATGGCATCCCGCACGCCGCGCGAACGAAAGTGCTCGTGCAGCAGCAGGGCGGCCTCGTAGGGAGCCGGCGGACATTTGTACGGCAGCCCGGCGATGCAGATTACGACTCGCCCGCGCTCGAGAGCCTTGATCCGCGGAGCCGCTGCGGTGACGGGAGTCACATCATAGAGGTCGAACGCGCCCGCCTGGCCCACGAGGCCGGGGACCAGGTCCGGCCGCGGCTCGGCCCCCAGCGCGACGACCAGATAGTCTGCCGCGAAAGCGTCGGCGTCCGTCTCCACCCGGCGAGCGTGTGGGTCGATGCGCCGGACCTCGGTCTGGATGACCCGGATGCCGCGAGAGGAAAGCGCGCCGATCCGGCGGGTGCCCTCCGCGATCGTGCCGAGCCCGACGAGAACCCACAACTTCCGCAAGCCCATGAAGAACGAGTCGCGACGGTCCACGATCGTGATCTCTGCTTCAGAACCGAGCAGGCCGCGCAGCTCGATGGCGGTTGCGATGCCGCCGAATCCGCCGCCGAGGATCAGGATGCGATCAGCCACAGTAGTGCAAAGGACTCTGGAGACCTAGCGACCAGCGGGGGCCGCCGAGGCCGCTCTCACCGCCTGCCCCGACACGTTTCGCACCTCCGCATCGGCGATCCCCAACGCCGCGTCGAGCGCGGCCACGCCCTCGTCCAGCTCCGCTTCCGTCACGATCAGCGGCGGCGCGATGATCAGGTGATTGATCCAGCCCATCACGTAGACACCCCGGGACAGCAGGTCGCGCGTCACGGCGTCCACCACGATCGGTTTGCCCGCCATCTTGTCGCCCACCGTGTTCAACGGCTCGCGCGTGGCGCGGTCGCGCGTGAAGTCCAGCGCCCAGAACAAGCCCTTGCCGCGTACATCGCCGACCGACGGATGGCGCATAGCCAGCCCGCGCAGCTTCTCGCCCAGCTTCTCGCCCATCGCTTTCGCCCGCTCGATCAGGTCGAGCCGCTTGTACTCACGGATGGCCGCGGCGACCGGCGCGAGCACCAGCGGATGCGCTTCGTACGTGTGTCCGTGCGCGAACATGTGCTCCTCGAAGTAGTCGGCGATCGCACGCGTCGTGCCCGTTACGCCCAGCGGCGCGTACGCCGCCGTCACCCCCTTGGCCGTCGTCAGGATGTCGGGCTCGATGCCCCAGTGCTGGCACGCGAACCACGCGCCGGTCCGGCCCCACCCGGACATGACCTCATCGATGATCAGCAGTACGCCGTGCTTGCGCGTGATCTCGCGCAGCTTGGGCAGGTAGTCGTCCGTGGGCACCAGCACTCCGTTCGTGCCCACGATCGGCTCGACGATCACGGCCGCCACATTGCCCTCGTGCTTGATCATGTAGTCCACGTAGTCGGCGCACGCGATCCCGCACGATGTCGGCTCGCGACCCAGCGGACAGCGGTAGCAGTCGCAGTCCGGGCCGAAAACTACGCCGTGCAGCGTGCCGGCCGGCTCGACGAGCCAGCGCCGCGGGTCGCCCGTCATCGAGATGGCCGCCGCCGTCGCCCCGTGGTACGACTTGTAGCGGCTGATGATCTTGTGCTTGCCGGTGTACAGCCGCGCGATCTTGACGGCCGCCTCGTTCGCCTCCGTACCACTGGTCGAGTAGAAGAACTTCTCGATGCCCTTCGGCACGACCTCGAGCAGCGCGCGCGTCGCCTCGATGCGCGCATCCGTCGTGAAGCCGGGTGTGACGTAGGGCAGCCGCTTGGCCTGCTCGCAGATCGCGTCGATCACCGCCTGATTCTTGTGACCGAGGTTGCTGCATATGAGCTGGCTCGAGAAATCGAGGTAGCTCTTGCCCGACGCGTCCGTGAAGCGGCAGCCCTCCGCAGCGACGATGTGCAGCGGGCGAAAGCCCGCCTGCTTTCTCCAGGTGCCGTAGGTGTGACGACCGCTGAATTCGCTGGTGTCCATGTAGTTCTCCGCAATTAACCCGGCCTCGCCGGCTCCGACCTCGGAGGGCTATGCTACGACGCGAGCGGCACGGCTGGCAACCGCAGCGGGGCTGGGTGTGGCGAAATTGAAGAAGCAGTCAGGATGTGCGGTCAGCTCGCCGGGCGCAGCAGCTCGGCGAAACCTCAGAATCGCCCGGCACCCTGCGGAAGCACTCGTTGGGGCCGACGTCAGTACGCGAAGAGCTTGGCGAGAGGGAGTCTGAAACCCGGGAGCACCGCACCGCCGTCCAGATCGTCGCCAATTCTCAGCGTCTGGACCTCTTGTCCCGATCGATGGACGGACACGGTTCTCGGTCCGGGATCGACGACCCACACCATTTTGGCCCCTTCCTCCAAGTAGTCGCGAACCTTCTCCTGCATCGCGGGGGCCGTGTTGGATGGTGAGAGGATCTCTACGGCGAGGTCGGGCGCGCCCTCGATGTACGAGCGGGCAAACTGTTTCGCGCGCGGACGACGGACCACGGCCAGGTCGGGAGCGCGCACGGTCGGCGGCTCCCTCGTTAGCACGAACCCGGTTTCCGCCATGACGATCCCGAGGTCGTGCTCTTCAACGAACTCCGAGAGGAAGCGTGCAAGCCTGACGGCCAGCCACCCGTGTTCGTCATTGGGTGGTGGCTCGCGGACCAGGCGCCCGCGCACCAACTCGTCACGATGGTAGCCGTCGTCCGGTAGTTCCTGGAACTCGTGGAGCGTGAGGGCTCGGCTCTCCGCTCGGGTCGGGGCCGGTTTGGGCTTCGACATAGTCAGGTTCCTCGCGCCGTAGTGCCGCAGGGCGAAACCTAAGCGCCGTGCGTCGGTCAGAACATGCTCAGTTGGGAACCCGCAGGGCGGATGTCTGCGGCGCCGATCCGACAATGTGCAGTCCGAGGCGGCGAACGCGGTATCCTCGCAACAGTTGCGTGCACTCGCGTGTGGAGTTATTTGGGAACGCTTTGTGAGCGGACCCGGCCGGGGGGGCGAAATGCTGGATGGCCCCGCATCGGTCGCGCTCGGGTCGCTAATCCGGAGGCTTTGCTTGCGTTTCGCCGTTCACCTGTTCGCCACTGCGCTGCTGATCGCGCTGCTTGCGCCCCCTCGCGCCACCGCTGCGGCCGCGCAGCAATCGTCTACGGACGCCCCAAAGCAGGCGGAGGCTGTGCGCGTAGCGACGGACGCCATCCGCGTGGATGGCGTCTGGACGAGGACGTGTGGCAGTGGGCGACGCCGATCGCGGACCTGGTGCAGAAGGAGCCGGTCGAGGGGGCGCGGCCGAGCGAGCGCACGGAGGTGCGCTTCATCTACGATGACCAGGCCCTGTACGTGGGCGCGCGCATGTACAGCAGCGGCGGACGCGAGGCGATCCAGGCGCCGATGAGCCGGCGCGACGTCGTCGAGCAAGCCGACTATATCCGCATCTCGCTGGACACGTATCTGGATCGCCGCACGGCGTACTGCTTTGGCGTGACGGCCTCGGGCGTGCGCCTCGACCACTACCACCCCCGGGACAGCGAGGGTGGCGAGGATCGAGGGTTCGACCCGGTGTGGGAGGCGAGGGTCACGGTCGATGACGAGGGCTGGACCGCGGAGATGTGGATCCCGTTCGCGCAGCTGCGCTTCACGCAGCAGGCCGAGCAGGTCTGGGGGCTCAACGTGCATCGCTG
>JACQVC010000186.1 GCA_016209995.1 Gemmatimonadota bacterium | reverse complement strand
GTGTCGCGACCGCGCCGACGCCGGCCCGCACCCACGGCACGGCGATCCCGACGCACGGGTTGCGCGTCGTCACCGCCACCCCGGCTTCCCCCGTGGTCGGATCGATGGCGGCGATCGAAAACGTGCTGATCATGAGCTCCGGGCCCCAGGCTGCAGGCTCCTGTGCCATCGCCGGAGCCGCGAAGAGAAGCACCAACGCGACGCGCGCGAGGCATTGCCGAACGCCCATCCTGCACCTCCTGTAGTTGTAGCGGGTCGTCTGAAGAACTACAGCGACCCGCCGAGGCCATACCACAACCCCGCAACACCGTGGCATGTCGCGGCCCGCGGAGCAAGTCCCCCGGGGCCCGGAGCCCGGGTAGTGCGAGGACAGGCGAAATCGCCCGATCTCACGGGTCAGGAGCGTGTCCGAGTAATGGGGTGCGGCCGCGCGCCATTACTCGGATAGGCTCCAGGTTGAGATTCGGCCCGGCCGCCGGCATCTTGCCTGGCCGCGGATCGCGCCTGCGCGCCAAGGCCTTTCGTAATCGAACGGTGAGGGGACGTGGAAGGGGCACCGCTACGCATCGTGAGGGAGCCGATTCGGCGTTCGGAGCTCGCCTCCCTCGCCGAACAACAGTTCGGAGACATGGTCAAGGTTGTGGTGGACGTTCACCGCCGAGTCATGGCGATCGGTGGCGAGCTGCACTCGGATGAGGAAGCGCTCCTGCTCGATGACGGGTCGCGTCAGGCCGATCTCTGGGGTGTCAACTTGTATCCAGGGGAGTCGCCGCCTCAATGGATCGAATACGATTCCATGATCAACGTGCGCCCCACGCAGGGCAACCGCTCACGAGGAGTGGATGACTCGAGTCTGCGCGAGACGATTCGAGGCATTGTCGAGTCGTTGGTCCACGAGTGATGCGGCCGCTTACACCCGCTCATCAGAGCCTGGCGGCCGGCCGCTGGCAGACCTTGACGCCGCTCGAGCAGCTCGCGCACATCGGCAGCGAAGTCGACCGCGCGATCCAGGCCGACCAGCTTGGCCGGCTGGAGCGGCGTGAGGCGGCCATTCGGCGCGCGCTCGAGCTGTTCGATCTTACGGCGTCCGATGCACGCTGGCGGGGACCTCGCCGACGGGAGCTGCTGCGGGCGCGTGAAGAGTTCTGTCGCTTGTTTTTCACGCACGACGCCGGAGCCGCCTCGGCCGCATCGCTGCGCAAGTATTTCCTGTACTTCGCGATCGCGGCACGGCGCGCTGCAAACTGCTGAGGAACACCCGGCGCTCATGATGAAACGACTCGCGATCCTGGTCGCGCTGCCGTGCGCTCTCGTGGTCTGGTTCGCGAGCACTCCGGGTGCGTACGCGCAGGAGCGACCCGGACTCGAGGCCCGTCTCGTCGAGCGTGCCCCCTCCGTCGACGGCTCGCTCGACGACCCGACGTGGCAGGGCGTACCCATCACGTCCGAGTTCCGGCAGCGCGAGCCGGTCGCGGGGCTGGCGGCAACGGAGGAGACGCGGGTCCGCATCGCCTACGACGAGGCGCGTCTCTATGTCGGCGTGGAGCTGCTGGACAGCGATCCGGCCCAGATCCGCGCGACGGAGCTGCGGCGAGACAACACGCTCGAGAGCGACGACACGTTCACGATCCTGATCGATTCCTATCACGATCATCGCAACGCGTTCATCTTCCGCGTCAACCCGCGCGGCACGCGCTTTGACGGGCAGTTCCAGAACGAGGCGAACTTCGTCTACCGCGACTGGGACGAGCAGTGGACCGCGGCGGCGCAGATCACCAGCACCGGCTGGGTCGTCGAGTACTCGATTCCGTTCAAGATCCTCCGCTTCAGCGGCGCCGCCGAGCAGACCTGGGGCCTCAACTTCGAGCGGGTGATCAAGCGCAAGAACGAGCTGGTCTACTGGTCGGGGTGGGAGCAGAACTTCGGGTTCCACCACGTCTCGCAGTCCGGACACCTCACCGGGCTGCGCGACATTCAGCAGGTCGAGCGGCTGCGCGTCCGCCCGTACGTGCTCGCGGGCGGCGAGAGCTTTCAGGCCGTCGCGGAACCCGATCGGCGCCGGGTCAGTGAGATCGGGCTCGAGGATCTCAAGTATGCGATCACCTCGAACCTGACTTCCGATCTGGCGGTCAATCCGGACTTCGCTCAGACGGAGGTGGACGCACAGCAGATCAACCTCACTCGCTTCAGTCTGTTCTTTCCCGAGAAGCGGCAGTTCTTCATCGAGGGACGCGACTACCTGTCGATGGGGATCGGCCTGCTACACTTCGGGCCGCCGCCACTCGAGCTGATGTACTCGCGCAAGATCGGGCTCGGCGATGCCGGCGAGCCCGTGCCGGTCACGTACGGCGGCAAGCTGTCGGGCCGGACGGCCGGCTTCGACGTGGGCTTCATCGATGTGCAGACGGACGATTCGCGCCTTCTTCCCAGTGAGAATTTCGCGGCGTTCCGGTTGAAAAGGCAGGTGATGGAGCGCTCGTACGTCGGTGCGCTGGTGACGAACCGCGAGGGCAGCGGCCAATACAACCGCGTGGTGGCGGCGGACGCGCGCTTCGTGTTCTGGCGCTACCTCAACGTCATGGGCCTGCTGGCGAAGTCGGCCGACTCCGAGACGGGCGGCCAGGAGTGGGTGAAACACCTGGGCGCCGAGTGGCGAGCCGATCTTCTCGAGGCGGGAATCATCTACCTCGACATCGACCCGCAGTTCGCTCCCGGCATTGGCTTCGTCCGCCGCAACGACCGCATGATCGGCACGCGCGTCTCGCTCAAGCCGAGGCCCCGTGGCAGCAGTCTCTTCCGCCAGTTCGACATCACGCCGCACGCCGTGTTCTATCACGAGGGCACGACCCACGCGCTCGAGAACCGCGAGCTGCGCCTGGCCCTCGGCGCGAACTTCCAGAGCGGCGACCGCATCGCCATTCGCGCCGACAACAACGTGGAGCGGCTGACGCGGCCGTTTCCCATCGCGACCGGCGTTTTGGTCCCGCCCGACCGCTATGAGTGGAATACCGTCGGTGCCACGTTCACGCCCTTCAACGGCCGGCCGGTCAGCGGGCGCATCGACGCGGTCACCGGCGGCTTCTACAACGGCACGAAGACGACGTGGGACCTGCAGGGCGACCTCAAGCCGACCCAGAACCTCTCCTTCAATCCGACCTACCAGATCAACAACGTGGATCTCGAGCAGGGCTCGTTCACCACCCACCTGGTGGGGCTGCGCTCCAACGTGTCCTTCACGAGAAACCTGCTCACGGCCGCCTACGTGCAGTACAACAGCTCGGGCGAGCTGGCGGCGCTGCAACTCCGCTTCAACTACATCTTCCGCACCATCGACAACATCTACATCGTCTACAACGAAACGCATTTCACGGACGGCATCTTTCACGGCAAGAGCAACCGTTCGCTCGTGCTCAAAGTCACCTACTCGGTGCACCGCTAGATGTGGAGTCGGACTGGTCGTCAAGGAGGAACCTCCATGTCGCCACACAAGAGCTCACTGATCGCAACCGTGCTCGCCGTCGCGCTGGCGGCGCTCCCCACCTCGCTCGCCGCGCAAAGCACGGCGAGGTACGTGCCGGAACCCGTGCGGGGCGGCCCCTTCGAGCTGTCCATCCAG
>JACQVC010000192.1 GCA_016209995.1 Gemmatimonadota bacterium | reverse complement strand
GTGGATGGACCGCTCGTCCATCTTCTACGTCGAGAACGTAAAGACGCCGACGATGCTCATGACGGGCGAGATGGACCTGCGCACGCCGATGGGCCAGACCGAGGAGTTCTACCAGGCGCTGCAGATCCTGGGCGTGCCCACGGTCATGATCCGGTTCCAGGGCGAGTGGCACGGCACGACGTCACGCCCAGCGAACTTCCTGCGCACGCAGCTCTATCTGCGCAAATGGTTCGAGAAGTGGGGCACGCACGATGACCGGCGCGAGGTGACGGACGGCGAGATGCCTCGCCCGGGCGGCCGGTGACAGCGCACCCGCCGGGATCCGGGTCAGGCGTCCGGCCTCTGGCAGGGCACGTAGGGTAGGTCAAGGAAAAACGCATGGCCCAGCAGCGAGACATCGAGTTCACGTACTCGCTGATCGACCGGATCTTCCGGCTGAGCCTCGGCGAGATGGCGGACTTCAGCGGCGCGAAGTACGACGGCGACTTCTCGCTGACCCTCGAGCAGGCTCAGCGCCGCAAGCACGAGTTCGTGGCTCGATCCGTTGGTCTCGGTCCCGGCACCCGCGTGCTCGACGTGGGCTCCGGTTGGGGTGCATTCCTCAACTATGCGAGGCAGATCGGCGCGAAAGGTGTGGGCGTGACGTTGTCGTCGGCCCAGGCGGCGGCGAGCCGGCGCAACGGCCTGGACGTTCACGTCATGGATGGTCGGACCATCACGCCGGACACGTTCGGGGGTTTCGACGCGGTGGTGAGCCTGGGTGCCTTCGAGCATTTCTGCTCGCCCGAGGACTACCGCGCGGGCCGGCAGGACGAGGTCTACCGCGATCTGTTCCGTAGGATAGCGGCCGTGCTTCCGCCGCGCGGCCGTTTCTATCTCCAGACGATGGTCTTCGGCCGGAACATGATTCCCGCGGACCGCATATCGCTGCGGGCGCCGAGGGATTCGGACGGGCACTACGTCGCGCTGCTGGCTAAGCAGTTTCCGGGTTCCTGGCTGCCCTGCGGCGCCGAGCAGATCGAGCGTGCGGCCGATCCGGTGTTCCGCCTCGAAGCGAAGAGCAACGGACGACTCGACTATGTCGAGACGATCCGCCAGTGGCGGCGCCGTTTCGCGGCGCCGAGCCTCAAGAAAGCACTGCTCAAGCTCGCCCTACTCCCCCGTTACCTGCTCAGCTCCGATTTCCGGCTCGCCTTCGCCTCGGGCGTGAGCGCGAACTCGGTCTGCTTCGAGCGCGAGCTACTCGACCATTTCCGGCTGGTGTTCGTGAAACGGTAGAAAGCATCCGGGCCAGAGCCGACCAGGAATCAAACTTCGCCCGCACACAGCTCTGCGCAGGTCGCTGAAAGACGAACGCCAGTCTCTCAGCGACCTGCTCGCCGTTGTGTCACGGTCGCACGACGATGACGGGGAAGGCCACCAGGGGGTTGTTGGGGTTCGACGGATCCACCCTCCGGAACCCCTCTGCGACGGTGCTGAAGGCGGCGGGCACCGAACTGAGGAGCTGATGGTAGGAGGCGAACCACCCGGAGAAGTCGTCCCCGTCGAGGCCGGCCACGATCGGGTGGCCCGGCTCCGTCACCACGACGCTGTCCTCCTTAGAGAGGAAAGCAATGTTCGGGTCGAGGCCGACCGCCTTGAAGTCCCCGATCCCGTTAAGAAACGCGATGGGCACGCCGGGCGGGTTCCCGGCGCCGCTGAATTGGACGTCCAGGGCGACGTAAGCACCGGTCGTCGTCCCCAGCGCGACCCAGTTGATCGCCTGACGAATGAAGGTCCGGGCTTCGGGGTTGTGCCACTGCTCCGCGTTCAGGTCGAGACAGCTGGCGAGAGTCATGTCACACTGGTGGAACCCGGCATGCACGGCACTCACCACCACCCGACCCGTCACGACGCCACCCCAGGTGGCGGCGTTCAACGTCGCGTTGGCCAGAGAGCCCGTGCCGTCACCGAACACCAAGACGTCATAGTCCCCGAACCCGCCAGGGCCGGTCGCGCTGAGGCCGGCCCATGTGGCGCCGTCGACCACGGTGACGAAGTGGCCCTCGTCGGCTGCCAGGGTCTCCTCGTTGTCTGTGCGGACAAGGGTGAGGGGAGTGAGGCTGGGTCCATAAACCAGAACCGACGACCCGGCCCACCCGATGCGGCTGAATTCTCCAGCCAGCCCGCCCAACCCCAGGTCGGCGGCCACGAGGGTGCGCGCGCCGAGCCAGCGCGCCAGCGGGCGGCGCACTCCCTTCCAAGCGGCCCGCGCCAGGCGGGTCACCAGGTTGGGATCGAGGGCCGCGACGTAATCACTGCAGTCGACGAAGTCCACGAAAGCGTTGGGGAGCGCCTCCACGTTCGCGTCCTCCTCATCGGCGTCGAACCTGTAAAGGCGGAAGCGGTCCTCCTGAGCCTCGGTGAGGTCGCCGGCATCGAGGCACACACCCACCAGGACGTCCACGTTGAAGGCGCCCACCTCCGGGACCGTGTTGAACTCATAGCACCCTTTGCGTTGCGGGCGTGCCGTGGGGAGGCAAGGTTCCTCGTCGATCTCCTGGATCGTCACGAGAACGAGCTGGTCCACGGCTCCGTCCGGGAACTGCACGCCGGCGAACTCATCTTCGGTGACTACCGTACCGCCATCGGAACCGACCGCCTCGACCGTGACCGACGGGTCGGCCAGCAGCTCGGCGCAGGACTCGGGATCGATCCCGCTGACATCCTGGCCGACGAACTGCATGAGGAGCCGGATCAGCCGGCAGAGGCCCTCAGCCGTCGTCTCCGGGCCGGGCGGGTCGTTGAGCTCGGTCGCCAGCCCGAGGTTGATCAGTGCGGTGGCGTTAGTCTGCGCTGCGCCCACGTTCTGGCTCGCCATTCCTCGCATGACCTGGGCGAAAAGCTGGTTCGCCTCTCTGCGCTCAGGCTGGGGGAACAACTGGTTGATCAGCGTATTGATCTGCGCCTGGATGGCCGCGTTGTCGGGAACGCTTCCGAAGCCAGGCGGCTCCGTGGGTGACTCACCGCCGCGATCCGCGCAACCGGCTAGGACGACGAGCAGGGACGCAGTTACACCCGTGCGAAGGAAGGCGCGAGACATGTGAAGCCTCCGCGGTTGTTAGGGAGGTCAGCGCAGTGCTACGAAGCCGATCCCGGCCTGCTGACTACCCGTGCCAGTTTTTCTTGGGAAGGGGGGATCGCAAATAACGGGGGCAATGTGAACGCGCCCGACCGGCGCGGTCAAGGCTTCTGTTGCCGTCCGTGCACGGCCGCTCAGCGTCGCGTGCTGAGCTCATGGAACCGCGGGTGGTCCCGGAGCTCCCGCCACCACCACCCGACGTCACCGGCGGGGTCGAAGCCGTGCTGGGCTGCGGCATACTCCTTCAGCAGGTCGATGGCCTCGTCCTCCTCGTTCAGGAGGATTCGCGCGTACGCCTCGTAGACGGTGAGTTCCCGGCTGGGGTCGGTGCCGTAGTCCCTGCGAGTCCTGGCCCGTTCGAGCACGGCCCGTGCGCTGTCGGCCAGCCCGGCTCGGGCGAGGACCGCCCCCACCATGATTTCGCCCTGCACGCTCTCGTAAGCCCTACGGGGCTCGGGCGCCAGACTCTCCACCCGCGTCTTGAGAGCCCACGCTGACTCCACGTCCGGCGCCACGGCCGGCGTCATCATGAGCCGGAGCTGGCACACCACGAAACGGTAGTCGGCGGCGAATCGCTGCACGCCCTCTCCGCACCAGCGACGGGCCTGGTCGAACTGCTCGAGGTCCAAGGATCCGCCGAAGAGACGCCACAGGACTTCGTCCGCCACCTCCAGGTATGCGTCTTCCTCGTAAGCCCTCCGCGCCGCCAGCACCGCCGCCGGCACGTCGCGGACCCCCTCCTGATAGTACAGGTGGCTCAGCGTGCTATAGGCCCCGGCCCGGGTGGGGTCCGTCCGTACCGCGCCCTCCAGGTCCTGTCGCGCCGCCTGCAGCATGCGGTTTCGCTCGGCGGGATCGTGGGTGAGGCCCCGGATCCACGCCCAGTACCGCAGGGTTCCGCGGAGCTCGAGAGCTTCGGCGTTGCTGGGTTCTAGGCTCAGGCCCCTTTGCACGTGCACGAGGCCCTTCTCCACCGAGGCGGAGAGTTCGGGCAGGGCGCGCGTCAGACGTGAGTGACGATAGGCGACCTCCGCCCGCCGAATACTCGGCTCCGCCCAAGCCGTGTCGACCTCCTCGGCCCGGGCCAGCAGAGTGTCGGCCTGCTCGAGTGCCGCAAGCGCTCCCGGCAGGTCGTCGGCGCCGAGCCGATCGTCGCTCACCTTCCTCAGGCGGTTCGCCCGCTGGACGAGCGCCCACCCCGCCACGCTCTCGCTACCCGTCCTGGTCTGCCGGAGATACATCTCCTCGCCCAGCCAGGCCCGGAGAAAGCGGGAGACCTCCTCGGCGAGGTCGTCCCGGATGTCGAGAAGCTCGCCGCTCGCGCGCTCGAAGGTCCCCCTGCGAAACTCTGCGCCGCTTGCTCCATCGAGCAGGCGAACCTGCACGCGGATTCGGTCCCGCACCGGCTCGATGCTGCCTTCCACGAGCGTACCGGCGCCGAGGATGCGGGCGATGCTATCCGGGTCGAGGCCAGAATCCCGGAACGCCCTCACGCCATTCGGCGAGACGACATCCAGGCTGCGAACCTGCGAGAGCTGGGCAATGAGTGCCTCGCTGAAGCCATCCGCCAGGTGCTGGACTTCCTGCTGCGGGGAAAGGTCCTTGAAGTAGAGCACGGCGATGCTACTCTGATCCAGGATGCCCGCAGCCACGCCAGCCGCCCCGCCGGAAAGCTGGGGCCGCGCGACGATCACGCCGACGAACACCGTGCTCGCCGCAACCAGGCTCAGGAGGCCGAGTTCCCCGCTCGTGACGCGCTGCTCCCCTTTCTCGCCGTGGAACCAGCCGACGACCAGGCTGGCGGGCAATCCTCCCACGTAGAGCACGAGAACGAGCTTGTAGGCCAGCTCCGGGACAATAGCGTGTTGGGCGAGCTGGTCGAAGCCCTC
>JACQVC010000191.1 GCA_016209995.1 Gemmatimonadota bacterium | reverse complement strand
GCGTGGGGTACGCCCCGTTGTGCATGTATGGCGCCGTCAGCTCGACGTTGCGCAGCGGTGGCGGCCGGAAGGCGAACCGGTAGGGGCTGGGCGGGCTGGGCGGGCTAGGGGCGCCAGGGCTCGGCGGACGCAGCTTGAGGTCCACCTCGGCGCGTCCGAGGTCGAGGGGCGCCCCGGATCCCACGCCTGGACCGAGCTGCGGCACGCCCACGTTGGCGAAGTTCTGACCGCCGAGGAGGGGGCCGTTGTGGCAATGGCCACACGGGCGCCGGCCAAAAAACAGTAACGCCCCGCGCTTTGCCTCGGGCCTGAGCGCCGCGTCATCCCGAGCTAGATAACGATCGAACGGCGTGGTGTATCGGCTGAAGGCCTGCGTTACGAAAGCGGCGATCGCCGCGGCCGCGTGCTGAAAACCAAGCGCGGTGGCGGGTGTCTCCGGGAAGGCGGCGGCGAACTTCTGCTGGTACTCCGGAATCGTCAGCAGTCGCCGCATGAGGGCCTGCCAGATGTCGACGTACTGGCTATCGGCCAACTGCGCCAGCTCGTTGGGGTTGCCGAACACGTCCCGATCACCGGGCTGGCCGCGCATCTCCACGCGATTCAGCACCGGCAGCATGGCCTGCGCCGCGAGAATGTTGGACAGTCCCGGCGGGAGCCTGACCTCCGGCGGGCTGGTGAACGGTCCGGATCCGTGACCTGAGACCCGCCCGTCCCAGAACAGGTACTGCGCGCGCAGGCCCTGGTTGAGCAGGGTAGGTGCGTTTCGCGGTACGAGCTGACGTCCCGGGCCGAGCGTGCGGAACGGGCCCAATCCGGTTCCGCCGGTGCCGATGGACAGCGACAGGCCATCAGTGCCGTGCATCTCCGGCTGATGGCAGGTGGCGCAGGAGATGTCGCGGTTGCCGCTCAGGATCTTGTCGAACAGGAGCGCCTGACCCAGCTCGACCAGCGCGGGCTGCTGGGCCGGCATGGCGGCGATCGGAATCACGCCCCATTGGGCCAAGCTTTGCCTGAGCTGCGCGTCGATCGGCGCCGACGGGACCGGTTCCGTGGGCACGCGCGGGCGGTCGCAGGCCGTGCCGACCAAGAGAAGCGCCAAGCAGATCAGCGAAATGACACGAGTCATCGCCTACCTCCTCTCCTTTTCAGCGAAGTGGGAGGGAGAGCGAGACCTGATGCGTGACGACTTTCACGTCGCCCAGGGTGAGCGGGCCGCTTGGGGCCACGATGATGTTGCCTCCCGCCGACGCCAGGGTGGCGTCACCCCTGCCGGCGAAGCCGCGCCCGTTTGGCACGACCCCCGGGCGCCCCGTCCCGTTGGTCACGCGTCCCTGGTAGCGAATCTCCACCTCCGGGAAGCGAAAGCCCAAGCCCCAAGTGGGCGTCCATTCCACCCAATCCTCTTCCTGGTTCCGCATGGACACCTGGATGTTGTCGTACTGCGTGAGCCAGTAATGGATGGACCGAACCACCAGACCGAACTCGAAGGCGACCGTGCGGCCGAGGTCGCGCCCGACGCCCATGCGGACGAGCGCAGGCTGAGCGAGCTGTACTTCTTCGGCTTGCCCGGGCTCTACAGCGTGTCGAGCGATGCCGGTGGAGGGCGCACCCTCCCCGTAGCGGCGGCCATGCGGTCGGGGTCCTGGTTCGGCGGCGTGGCTCTCGCGCTCCAACAAGTCGACGCCAGTCGCCAGAGCATTTCCGGCACGCCCGTTCCCGTCTTCGACGATATCGGCTCGGTACCGCCGCCCGGAGGCAGCCTGAGCGCGCGGTCACACGGCAATCAGCGACCGGCGGATGAAGTGAGCGTACATCGCCCTACCCGCTGACGTTCCGACTGCGTTCTACAAGGGTAACGAGCGGACCGCGAGAGATGTGACAGGTGTGCCTACGTGGCGAAAAGGATGTGGAGGAGCTATCGACTTCCGGCAGACTGTCGGTGAGGTTCTCCCCTGTCGCCGGGGCGTCGAGGGCGGCGGCGCGCTACCACTGCGGCAAATAGGTCCGTCCGCCCTTGATGGTCCGCCAGGGCACGAGCCTTTGCCGTCCAACCCTCTCGCCGCCGTAGGAATCCACGAACCTGTGCTCGCCGTCCAACATGTCGAAGATGGCGACATCGCCCTCGGCGCCCACGCGTAGCGTTCCGATCTGAACGTCCCAACCCAGGGCGGCGGCGGGGGTCGCCGTGGTCCTGCGCACGGCCTCGTCCAGCGAGAGTCCCAGATAGAGGAACTTCGAGAGCGTGGTGGCCAGGTCGTATACCGGCCCCTCCTCACCGACGTTATAGGCGTGCACGTCACTGCTGATCGTATGCGGGAGGACGCCCTGGCGCATCGCCATCTCCATCGTGTCGAACGAGAAGCTCCCCTGCCCGTGGCCGACGTCGAACAGCACTCCGCGCTCCAGGGCTTCGCCCGCGGAGGTGCGCAGGATTCCCTCGCTCGTGAGGATGCCTTCGTCCGCCGACTCCGGCGTGCCCGAGCGACGGAAGCTGTGGGTGAGCAGGTCTCCGCGCCGCAACAGGGCAAGGAGCTGATCGATAGGCGTTACGGTATTGGTGATGTGCATCATTATGGGCAGTCGAACGGCTTCCGCCGCCTCGAGCGCCCGCTGCACAGCGACCAGATCGTTAGGTCCGGATTGGCCGCGGCCGCAGCGCACCTTCACGCCGAGGATCAGGTCCCGATTCTGCTCGATGGTCTGGATCGCTCGCTCGACGTTCGCGTGCTCCAGGTCCTCCAGCTCTCCTCGAAGCGCGGTGAGCATTCCCGTGACGGAAATATTCAGGAGCGCCCGGATGCGCGTTGCCTGCACCTCGATCACGTACTTGCGGAAGCCGGGGAACGTCTGGGCTCCGGCGGATCCGGGATCGAGAACCGTGGTAGCGCCACGACTGAGACAATACTTGTCCGCGTTGATGCCGTAATGGGAAACACCCTCGTAGACGTGGGCATGGAGATCGACGAAGCCCGGTGTCACGATCCGTCCGTCCACGTCGATGACCTCGCGCCAACCTGCCGGATCGATGGTTGGCGCGACCTGGGCGATCTTTCCCCCCCGGATGGCGACGTCGTACCGGCCGATGAGGCCCTGGGACGGGTCCACGACGTGGCCGCCTCGAATCAGAATATCCCACGCCTGCCCGCTCTCAGGCGTATTCGGCTCGGCGGCGAAGCTGGTGCGGTGCGAAAGTCCCGCGGCCAATCCCGCAGCCGTTCCCACGGCAGCTGTCAGGAACTGGCGTCGCGGCATCGCGTGGGTGTGAGCGTGGCTGTGCGCGTGTGTGTGAGGGTGGCCATGGCCGTGCGTGTGAGGGTGGGTGTGCGCGTGCGTGTGGCTCATGCTAACCACTCCCCTGAAGGCGTGAACGATACAAGGGATGGGAACCCAACCACTCTTCGGACCTGACCAGGACGGTAGGGCGCGGCGTCCCCGGGGACAAGGAAGACGAGGCGAAGCGACTACAGTTCCAGCAGAACGCGCAGCAGGACGGAAACGCGTTGCATCGCTTGAAGGGGCGCAAGGCCGATCTGGCGTGACAGCCGTTCCCTGGACACGCAACGTACCTGCTCGCAAATGACGTAGCTGTCGTGGTCCAGCCCGCTGTCCGTCCGTGCGATCGCCACATGCGACGGGATGTCCTTGCTGACCGTCGTGACCGGCAGGACGATCACCAACTCGGCGGGTCCATGATTGAACTTGTCAGTCGAGACTACAAGGGCCGGGCGCGTTCCCCGTTGCTCCCGGCCCTTCGTCGGATCGAGGTCGACTAGCCAGATCTCACCCCGGCTGGGTCTCGGTGGTGGGCTCACTCGGGCGCCCCATCCGCCAGCGTGGCGTCCCACGCGTTACGCTCCGCCAGCTCAACCGCCCAGGCTGACGAGTCCGCCTTCAACCCTAGATAGCCGGCATTGATCGCGTCGAGCAGACGTTCGCGCTCCAGAAGGCTGAGCGCACGGTCAAGAATCTGCTCTGAGGTCTGCCCTGTCTCCCGGGCGAGATTGCGCAGGGTCTGGTGCCCCCAGTCGGAAATTCGCGTCTGCGGCATCGGGCTACCTCTCGGGTTAGCTGTAGCGTCGGCTCGATAAGTTACCCAGTGGTCCGCGTAGTTGTCAACGCCATTGTCAGCTAGACCATCAACGAATATGTAATCGATATCGTCAGCAGCGATATCGTCAGCAGGCCGGATGGACGCGATGGGCGAGGTGTTGGTTGCGCGTGCCGATGGGTCAGAGCGGCGGCTTACCCGCACCGGCTGAGGTCACTGCCGCCGCTCGGATGCCGCCGGACCGCCCCGCGCCGTTTCCGTCAGGTCGGCCAGGATGCGGTTGAGATCCTGCTCGATGGCGGCCGCGCGCTCCATCGCGGCGTCCGCGGAGATTTGGTTCGAGCGCATGAGGTGGCAGGTCGTGTGGAACTCACGAAGCCGCTGGAGCAGCCGGTTCACATGCTCGCGCGCCTCCTGGTCTTTCCTGCGATCCTGGTTGCCCGACCACGCGTCGGCTCCGGTGCTGGAGCCGCGCGTCGCCCGCTGCGCCAGGAGCATGCCGGGCAGGACCGCGAGACCAACCCGCAGGAGCGTGTCGTCCACCAGTGCCACGATCGCCGCCAGCAGGGCCAGCTCGAACGCGATCGTCCCGACGTTCGCAGTCTTCATCTGTCGACCTCGCGGGAGCCGGAGAAGTGGGCAGGCATGGCGGGAGAAGCATGTGGCGGCCGACCCTTCCGGTCAAGAACAAGCCGCGCATGCCGTCGTGTCGTCGGAGGCGATCATCTCGTGCGAGCCACTATCGACCTCAGCCCTTGGGGGCTCCCCACCTAGCCAGGCGGCCTGGCGAGCGGCCTACCGCGCAAGCTGCGGCCTCTGGCGCCGCTCGTACGCCGCGATCCTGTCCTCGTGCTGAAGCGTTAGGGCGATGTCATCCAGGCCATTCAGCAGACAATGCCGCCGAAACTCGTCCATACGGAAGGAGGCGGTCACGGCCTCGCCGTCGTGGACCTTACAGGCCTCCAGGTCGACGATGAGCCGGTACCCGGGCGCGCGCTGGGCGTTGGCCATGATGGTCTTCACCGTCGCCTCGTCGAGGACGACGGGAAGCAGGCCGTTCTGGTAGCAGTTGCTCGTGAAGATGTCGGCGAAGCTGGGGGCGATGATGGCGTGGAAGCCGTAGTCCTGCAGCGCCCAGGGCGCGTGCTCGCGCGAGGAGCCGGAGCCGAAGTTGCGGCCGGCGACCAGGATGCTGGCCCCCGCGTAGCTTGGCCGATTCAGCTCGAAGTCCGGGTTCGGTTTGCCGTCGGGTAGGAAGCGCCAGTCGAAGAACAGGAACTGACCGTAGCCGGTCCGCTCGATGCGCTTGAGGAACTGCTTGGGGATGATCTGGTCCGTGTCGACGTTGACCCGGTCCAGCGGCGCGACGATTCCCGTGTGCTTGGTGAACGGCTGCATCATTCCCACTCCCGCACATCCACGAACCGCCCCATGATCGCCGCCGCGGCCGCCATCTGCGG
>JACQVC010000190.1 GCA_016209995.1 Gemmatimonadota bacterium | reverse complement strand
GTCGGGCAGCTGCGCGACTGGGCGGAGCTGGCGCGCCTGGCCGGCAACGACTTCGAGACGGTGATCCTTCCCCGATATCCGCATCTGGATCGACTGAAGCGGGATATCCAGGAGACCGATCCGCAACTCGCGCTCCTGACGGGCAGCGGCTCCGCCCTGTTCGCCATCTATCGGAGCGAGCAGGAGCTGGAGGCCGCCCACGAGACTCTCGGTCGGCGCTTTCCCGGCATCATGTTCATCCCGACACGAACGCTGACCGAGATGCCGCGCGTGCAACCCGCGTGAGAGCTTGCGCAGCCGCGCGCTGAAGACGCGCCCGGCTGACCGAGGCCGTAGCGCGAAGATGTGCCGCAGCGTGGGGTTGAACGGACTTCGGGGTTCGGCTAGGCTTGTGCTGACCGCTGCAGCCCAGGCCGGTGCGTCGCTGCGCCGCTCGTCGTGATTGGCCCGTCGTCCAACGGCAGGACCCCGGACTTTGGATCCGGTAATGAAGGTTCGAATCCTTCCGGGCCAATGCGGCTTTTTTCTAAGCCCAAGCGAGAGCCGTGAGCATCGTAAGCAGCACGGTCAGGCCGTTCACCTGCTCATTGGTCAATCGTCCGGTGCGCCCCGCGATGGCACCGGCACAAACAGTGCTCGTTCCCGTGTCACACCTGTTGACGAGGTGTGGTCCGGTCTCAAGCTGGTGATCCGGGTTCGGGATCGCGGCGGCAAACCCTCGGAAACCCGCAAGCCCTCGAAAACGTAGAGGCAACGAAGGCGGGCGTCGAACGCGGGTGCCCGCTTCTGCTGGGCTGCCTGCGGGGCAACCGTCAGGACGGGGTGCTATGGAAACATTCTGGCAGGATGCGCGATTCGCCCTGCGTGCGATGCTGAAGGCGCCCGGCTTCACGGCCGTCGCGATCCTCTCGCTGGCACTCGGTGTCGGCGCGAACACGACGATCTTCACGCTGCTCAACGCCGTCCTGCTGACGCCGCTGCCGTTCGACCGGCCGTCGGAGCTCGTCGCCGTTTACACTACGGCGCAGGAACGGGTCGGGCCGTTCGGCGGCCTGCTGCAGACGTCGTATCTCAACCTGCGCGACTACCGCGAGCAAAACACCGTGCTCCAGGACATGGCGGGCTACACGTTCGCGCAGCCGGTCAGCGTCCTGACCGAGGGGGAGCCGCAGCAGGCGTTCATGGAGCTCGTGACCGGTAACTATTTCGCTGTGCTCGGCGTGCGGCCGCACTCCGGCCGGTTCTTTCTGCCCGAAGAGGACGTGACACCCGGCAGCCACCCCGTGGTCGTGCTCGGTCACGGCTTCTGGCAGCGACGCCTAGGAGGCGATGGCTCGCTCCTCGGACGCACGCTGTCACTCAACGGCACCCCGTTCACCGTGATCGGCATTGCGCCGGAGGGGTTCAAGGGCGTCAACTCGCTCTTCAGCCCGGACATGTGGGTGCCGACGATGATGTACGCGCAGGTGCTGCCGACGCAGTTCCGCACGTGGCTGGACTCGCGGCGCGCGCTGCTCTTCAGCGTGGCGGCCCGTCTCAAGCCAGGCGTGATGTCCGCGCAGGCCGAGGCCAACCTGAAGACAATCGCCAGCGCGCTCGAGCGCGAGTACCCGGCGCCCAACAAGGGCCGAAGCGTGACGCTGCGGCCACTGTCGCAGGCCACGATCTTTCCGGGCATACGCGAGGCCTTCGTCAGGGGCGGCGCGCTGCTCATGACGATCGTCGGCCTCGTGCTCTTGATCGCGTGCTCGAACGTGGCGAACCTGCTGATGGCGCGCGCGTCGGCGCGCCGTCAGGAGATCGCGGTCCGGGTGGCGCTCGGCGCGAACCGCCGACGGCTGATGCGTCAGCTGCTGACGGAGAGCCTGCTGCTGGCGCTCGCGGCCGGCGTCGTGGGACTCACCGTGGCGTACCCCGCGCGCAACGCCATCTGGTCGCTCCGGCCACCGTTCCTGGCGCAGAACTTCGTGGACCTGACCTTCGACGGGCGCGTCCTGCTGTTCACCGCAGCGGTGTCGCTCCTCACGGCCTTGCTGTTCGGTTTGCTTCCGTCGCTGCAGGCGTCGCGGCCCGACGTGGTCGGGGCGTTGAAGGAGGAGACACGCAGCGCCGGGCCGAGCCGGCGCCGGTTCGCCCTCAGCAACATGCTGGTCGTGGCGCAGGTGGCCCTCTCGGTCGTGGCGCTCGGCACCGCCGGGCTCTTCGTGCGTAGCCTGCAGCGCGCCAACCAGATCGATCCCGGCTTCGACGTGCGTCCGCTGGCGCTGGTCAACGTGAACCCCGGCGAGGCGGGGTACGACGCGACGCGGGCGCTCCAGTTCTTTCAGACGGTGAGCGAGCGCCTCGCATCGGTCTCGGGCGTCGAGGCGACCGCATGGGGCAGCGGCGCGCCGCTGACGCCGACGTTCTTCAGGACGGTGCTGCGCGAGGGAGAGAACCCCGAAACGACGGTCTCGGCCAATCTCGCCGTGAGTGTCATCGCCACGCCAGGCTACTTTCGCACCGTCGGCGTTCCGCTGCTGAGGGGGCGCGACTTCACAGACGCCGATCGCGAGGAGACCCCGCTCGTGGCGATCGTGAATGAGACGCTCGCGGAACGCTTGTGGCCGAACCAGGAGCCGATCGGCCAGCGATTCCGGTTCTTCACCGACTCGCTCTATCGGGAGGTCGTAGGCGTCGCGAAGACGGTCAAGTACAACTTCATCGGAGAGGATCCGCAGATTGCGGTGTACACGCCGCTCGAGCAGGAACGCAACGATGCGATGGTGCTGATCATCCGGGCCACGGGCGACCCGGGTGCCGCGCTCGGCGAGGCGCAGCGCCAGATCCGCGACCTCGACGCGCGCGTGCCGGTGATGAACCCGTTCACGATGGAGGAGATCCTCGCGCAGTCGCTCTGGCCGCCGCGCATGGCCGCCATGCTCCTAGGCGTGCTCGGCGCGTTGGCGCTCGTGCTCGCTTCGGTTGGACTCTATGGCCTACTGGCGTACTCCGTCGCGCAGCGGACGCAGGAGATCGGCCTCCGCATGGCGCTCGGCGCCGGCCAGGCCGCGGTGCTCGCCATGGTGCTGCGCCACGCGCTGAAGCTCGCTGCTATCGGTCTGGCGATCGGTCTGGGCGGTGCCCTTGCGGTGTCCCGCGTCGTCTCGGGCCTGCTGTTCGGCACCGCGATGGATCCGGCCACGTTCATCGCCGTGGCGCTGCTGCTGATCGTCGTCGCTCTGCTGGCGAGCTACATGCCCGCCTGGCGGGCCAGTCGACTGGATCCGCTGGCCGCGCTGCGATGAAGCACCGATGACCGGCGGAGATATCGGTTAAGTCCGCTGCTGGCCGGGATCGTCTTCTACCTCCGAACCCAGGCGTCCCGGAGGTGGAAACCCACGTTGGCGTTCTGCTCCTCGTCCGCTGGAGCACAGCCTCACCGTGCCAGCCGATCCAACCCCCGGTACTGCATCGTCTCGGCGATATGGGCGGAAAGGATAGAGGATAGGAAATTCAAAGGGCCTTTTTTGCCCGGCGCAGGACGGTGAGGAAGATCGAGGTGGAGGAGGATGGCTTGGATGGTGGGGAGATCGGTAAGGAAGGCGAGGATTCTCATCTCAGCGCCGCAGGCGGGACACAGCAGCGGGAGCACGTCGTAGATGCGAGCGGGGAGCCGAGCCCAGCGGACGCGTGTGGGGCCAGCGCGTGAAGGCGACGGGGTGGGCTGAGGAGCGGGAGGAGGTGAGGGATCGGCGGCGCCATTAGCAGCCCGTCGGGACGCGTCGAGCGAGCTGCATCTACTCCCTCGCGCTGCCCAAGAAGGAGATCTTAACGCTGGACGGTGCGCTGCAGGAGCGCCCCGAGGTCGCGGCCGCGCCCATGCCCCGCCGACCCGGGGCGCTCGTCGGCGGGACACTTGGTCCTGGAACCGGGGGCGTTTCGTCACATCGGAATCCGCTAAAGCCCGCGAGGAAGCTCGTCATTCCGGCGCAAGCCGGAATCCACAGTCATGAGGGTCACACGAGCTGTTCATTTTCCGGCGGCAGACAAGACCGCACGAGAGTGACCGTAACGGCGCCAAAGGGATCTGGATTCCGGCCTTCGCCGGACTGACGGGCGACGTTGTTCTGGGGCCCTTCACACGGCGACTTGTGAATCCGCACGGGACGCGGCACGCCTCGTGCAGGATTCCAGCTTAAACACGTCCCTTCGTGACCCGGAGGCCTGAGTCTGTCCGGCCTACGCCCTATTTCCTCTAGTGGCTGTCATGGCGGCACGTCCGTAATTCCGGACTCGCCGGCGGGAGCGGTTCGGGTCGCACTGGTCGGTGCGCCGAATGTGGGGAAGAGTGCGCTTTTCAACCGGCTGACCAGCGCGCGGCGGCCGAGGAGGCTGCGCAGGCGTTGGGCGCCCCGCCCGCCTACCGCATCGCGGTCGAGCGACAGCGCGCTGCCGAGGGGTTGGCGGACGGCGTGCTGTCAGGTGCCCAGGGTGGGCCGGCGCCGGCGAAGCTTGCGGCCATCGGCGTGCTCCCGGGCTGCGGGATCACGCTGCAGCAGCGGTACCCTGCGTTCGTGTTTCGCATGGGCTATCACACTTCGCGGTCGATGCCGACCTGGCATCGCGGATCCGCGTGAGAAGAGTTGCAGACGACAGACGTCAGACGTCCAACGTCAGTGCCACACGCATCCCGGGGAGGCGCTGGGGGGCTTGTCGCCTGAAGTCTGACGTCCGACGTCTGTCGTCCGGGAACAACACCGGAGAATCGGTTCGAGTGATTACCTGCTAGACGCGTGGGGATTGTTCAGATGGAAGAACTCGACATCAGCACCGGCGCGAACCGGACGGTTTCGAGGCGGACCTTCATCAAGGGGGTCATTGCGGCCGGGGCGACAGCTTCTTCCGCAGCCTATGTGTTTCGAGCGGCGGGGGCTACGGCGACGTCCGCTCTGCCCTCCGCGCAAGGAGCGGTCGAGCGGCTCATCACCCTGAACGTGAATGGTCAGGCCAGGAGGGTGGACGTTCCCAAGCAGGAGACGTTGGCGATGACGCTCCGCTACCGCCTGGGGCTGACCGGCACGAAGCTCGGGTGTGACCGGGCGGAGTGCGGCGCCTGTACCGTGCTGCTGGACGGGGTCGGCCACTACTCGTGCTAGATCCTCACGCACCTGGTTCGGGGGCGGGCGGTCACGACGATCGAGGGGCTCGCGCGTCCCGACGGCACGCTTCACCCGGTACAGCAGGCCGTCGTGGACGAGGCGGGGTTCCAGTGCGGGTTCTGCGCTCCGGGCTTCATCATGAGCATGGTCGCGATGCTGAGCAAGAATCCGGCGCCGACCCGGGAGGAGGCCGCTCACGCGCTCTCGGGCAATGTGTGCCGCTGCGGCGACTACAACAAGATCCTGGACTCCGCCATGCGCGCGGCGGAGTATGTGCGACAGCCCGGGTGACGGAGGAGAGTGCCGTGCCGCAATACAACATTATCGGAAAAGAGATGATCCCGCCGGATCTTGTCGCCAAGGTGACGGGGCGGGCCAAGTACTCAGAGGACTTTCGAGCCGAGGGGATGTTGTTCGCGAAGCTTCTGGCCAGTCCGATGCCGCACGCGCGCGTGCGGCGCATCGACGCGAGCCGGGCGCTGGCGATGGAAGGAGTCGTGGCGATCCTCACAG